>JAEWJV010000295.1 GCA_023386395.1 Bacteroidota bacterium | reverse complement strand
GGCTCAGCCCAACCACACTGGTGTTTATATCACTTGGTGTAATTATTATTTGCATCACAGGCTCTATTTTATTATCCATCAGGAAGAATAACCGCGCTAAACAATTGCAGGCATAAATGCTGCGCATTTTTATGTTTTATTGTTTGCCGGCTGCAGCACCCGGCTGAGCTTCCGTTGTGTCACTCCCTTGTGCAATATATTTTCATGGCAACATCGCACCAAAGCGAGAACGAAACGTAACCAGGTTTGGCTGCCCGTGCTGGAAAACATAAAAACGATTGGTAATTTTCTGATGAAACTGTTCAGCAATAACCCAAAAGCGCTCGGTAACTGGGGTTTTGTGGTGGATGACAGCAGCCAAAAACCCAAACTGCGCACCACAAAGCTGAAATTGGGGGAACAGATAACGATTATGAGCATAAAACTGGGAACTACGCTCACAAATATTGGGAAGACAGATTTGCATCTCTATAAAGGAAAAACAACAAGCGGAAATCCATTGATAATTCACACAGGCGAACAGGCAGGCATGCAAAAAGGTTTCAGTACTATAACAGTAATAAACCCATCCATGCTGGAAACCGGCGCATTTACAGCAACGGTAAACGCTTAAACAGCGAAAAGGCTTTAAAAAACAGCGAGAATTACCGGAAAAACAGCGAAAAGATTTGAAAAAACAGCGAGAATTATCAGGAAAACAGCGAAAAGATTCGAAAAAACAGCGAGAATTATCAGGAAGACAGCGAAAAGATTGAATAAAACAGCGAGAATAATTAATAAAACAGCGAAAAGAAAGAGATAAACAGCGAAAAATATCAGGAAAACGGCGACAATAATTAAAAAAAGACCTCTTTATCGTTGGTTTTTCCACTAATATAAGGCAAACAGCACAGAAGATGAATAGAACACAGCATATTTTGGTTTAGGTTGATAAAAAGGAAGCTGGTTAAAACCGGCAGGCAGCGCCGCAGGGCGCGCCCTTTTTTAAATTGATGCTTAAAATGGATTGCCGTAACGACAATACAAAAAACGAAAGCGGTAAGCATTGAAAATCAGATGGCAATTTTTTTGGAACTGCGTGGAATATTCGTAAATCTTTGTGTTGTAGGCAATGCTATTTGGACACTTACTTTAAATTTTTCAACTTCTATATTGTAACAAAACCGCACATACAATTATCAAAAACGAACATATTCGTAACAACTGACTAACTATATTATTCTTGATAATCAATAATATGAAAAGATGGTATCCAGTTAGTTTAATGACTTGTAAACTTGACAATGTTTAAAAATTATTTTAAAACTACATGGCGCAATCTTATAAAAAATAAAGTTTACAGCACTCTTAATTTATTTATGCTCAGAAAACGTGTTTTTATTCTAATAGCGTTAATACATGTCTTAATCTTTTCGTCCAACGCATGCACAATTTTCTCTTGCTCAAGGAAAGGTGAAGTGTTCGCTGCATCAAACGAAGATGATTATACGCCATTCACACGGGTTTGGTATAATCCTCACACTGAAGACCGGTATGGCTCTGTTTGTTTTGGCGGACCTGACATGCAGGTTGCATCAGCAGTAAACGAATACGGTTTATTCTTTGATTTTGCGGCTGCCAGTTATGATGTGAGCAAATTGAAACAAAAAAATCCTTATCAGGGATTTCTGATGTGGGATGTTTTGGGTAAGTGCAAAAATGTAAGAGAAGCACTAGAAATAATAAGCAAGTATGATTACAATTCACCTTCACAGGTATTATTGGCTGATAGAGAAGGTAATTCTGTATTGATTAATCCTGAAGGTATTGTTGTAAAGACTGGTGATTTTCAAGTAAACGCGAATTGCAACTTAATTGATGGCAGTGTATCCTGTAGAAGACCTGAACTTGCTGACAGCATACTTTTCAATTCAAAAGAAAACTCTGTTGATCTGCACAGAGACATCCTAAATAAAACACATCAGGAAGGAAACCTGACTACGCTTTACTCAACCATCTGCGACTTGAAACGAGGCATCATCTATGTTTACTTTTTTCATGATTATAATACGGTCTATAAAATTAATATAAAAGAAGAACTTCAGAAAGGTCATCGTATTGAGATGCTTGCTGACCACTTTCCATCTTCTTTTGCCTATGAAAATTTTTCTAAAAATCATCCATTATATCGCAAGGAAGCCATTATGGAAGAGATTGACAAAGACGGATTGGACACAACTGTTGACCGTTATATTTCCGAGGCTAAAAAAGAAAAAGATAGCATTCTAAACGCAAATTTACTAGAGGTAGCTCTGCAGCTTGTGAGGTATGCCTGGAATAATCATTCAAATGGTGGAATGTGGGACTATTTTTTCAGCATCAGAAAGGGGTATGATATAACCGCATTTCAGGATAAACAACTTGCTGCCGCTTCCCTACTATTAAAGTATCTTATTGACCAGCCATTTGAAACTAAGCTGCATAATTTTCTTTATGAAATGTATGCATACGTTAATCTTTTGCAGGGCGATAGCACAACTGCAAAAGTATTTTATCAGAAATCTGTTGCAGTGCCCGCCGAAACTTACGAAGTCAGTTATTTAAGAGCTAATGAAATGCTTAGACGTATTGATAAATAACCTGCGAAATTTTTGTTGAAGATGAGTTTTGGCTTGGCAATGGTTTTAACGGTGACTTTGCTAACTTGATTTTTACATGCTAATAATTAAAGAAGAAAAACTGCCACCAACAAAAAGTATCCTATGTAAAGCGGTTGTAAGCGGAACCGAATGATGGTTTATATGTTTATAAAGTTACTACATAAAAATATATTGGTACACTATAGCTTTGAATGATTGTATGTTCTGTTGCTGAGTAAACTTGCTGGTGTTGCTGTTCAATCATTCAAAGCCATAGTGATTCAGCTTTTATTATTCAGCTCCGCATCCTATTTGTAGTCTGGCTTTGTAATAAACAAAGTTGCTACCGGCATCAGGTCTTAGTTTTAAAAGAACAGCTGCCTGCTTTGCAGATTGCAGTCGTTACATTATATAAACGCTGCGCCTTTTGTTTTGCAGTCTGTTCTTATCAATGCTTTTTGGTTGAGCTTAAATAATGGTTTAAAAAAGATTATTTCATTAGCCCTGTCTGATAGGAACACCGGTTATAATAACGGTGCCAATGAAAGTACCATTAAAACGATACGTGGTTTGCCGGTTATGTTGTCTGCTTAACTCCGTCAAGTATGGCTGCTTCAAGAATATCAATACTTATGTCTTTCAATGCTTTGAACTTGATACAATAGCCTGTTACACTTGCCTTGCCAATTGCCTTTCCGTAAGTTTCGGGTAAATACTTTTTATCGTCAATGCCCATAACATAAACCGAAATTCCTGTTGTATTTCCACTGATGCCAATTTGATAAAACTCTTTAGTTTTCCCGTCAGCGTATTTTATGGTTTGCGTTCCATAGCCGATATTCGGATTAGTAACAATTTTCCCTTTATCATCTTTGCCGTCTAAAAACCATAATTTACTTTTTGGCATTAGTTGCAGAATGTTGTCGTGCAAGGCTTGCATATCAGCACGTTTTTGTTCGGGTTGGCTGTTGATATAGTCTGCGATTTGTTCTTGTGTATTCATGAGGTCAGTCTTTTGTTATTGTTTCGTAGTAAAGTATTATTGCACCACTATTAAATGGTTTCGTCTTTACAAGTTTAAGTTCCACCCTGTTGGTAATGTTTTTAAATAAGGGCAAACCATTTCCAACAATAACGGGGTGAACACAGAGC
>JAEWJV010000241.1 GCA_023386395.1 Bacteroidota bacterium | reverse complement strand
TCCATTACCTTATGAAACTGCTGTATATAATACGCCGCTTTTTCAGGCTGGTCTTTTTGCAGTAAGGCAACGGCTTCTTTATAAGGTGCTGCGGCCAGATCAGAAAATTCCGGCGCTATTTTCTTTATGCTTTGCAGGAAATAAAGCGAAGAATCTGTTTTGCCTTGCGCCGCCAACAATTCTGTTAACTGCATGCGCACGGCAATGTTGGAAGGATTGACTTCAAGTATTTTTAAAAGATTGTATTGTTGCGCCGCCACATCTAAACTGTTCTTTGCCAGCGTTGATAACATATAATACGCCGTTACATTCTTTTCATCAATACCTAATATCTGGTTCAATTGTTTTTGGGCGGCATCCTTATTGTTTTGCTTTATATAACTGGCGGCCAGTATCTGCATCAGGTCAGTATTCTTTGGTTGTATTTTTAAACCTGCCTGCACTTCTTTTTCAACTTCATCAAACTTATTTTTATTAAGATAGATAAGTGAAAGATCCACATAGTTCAGAACGTTGTCCGGATCAGTCTTAATAGCTTTTTTAAAAGCTATTTCCGCTTCATTAAATTTGCCGTCATGCAAAAAAGTAATGGCATTAATCCTTGGCGAATTACTTCCTGCAGCATCGTTTTTTGAATCGTCATTTTTGTTTTTACAGGCAGAAAAAAACGATATAAGCGTTGCAACAATTAAAACAAAAAAACAGCGGATCAGCAATTTACCTGGCATATTAATCAGCTTAAAAAAAGTGTGGGTGAAGATAGTAATAATCGCTATGACTAATGTAAGGCCTGTTGTTTGCTTTTCTTTTTATATTTACCCGCATTTATAAGCTGAAAATTTTTTTAATGGAAAGAAAAGCTGCCAAAACAATAACTGCGGTAATCTTTATAGGCCTGCTTGTCGCAACGTACTTTTTATCCCGGAATGATTCGTTTGCAAATGGAAATGCTGTTGTTGACAGCCGGCAAAAAGAAGAGGCTTTAAAGAAATACGGTTTTTACCTTGAGCCTGTAAATAAAGGAGCCGGTATAACATTTACACATGTTTGCCCTGATGTTGACCCCAAACTGGAGCATATTAAAATGCAGATTGCTTCTATGGGCGCTTCTGTTTCTGTTTGTGATTTTGATAATGACGGATGGAGCGATCTTTATTTCACCAACAGCAAAACCGGCAGTAAAAATGCTTTATACCGTAACCTTCACGATGGAAAGTTTGAAGACGTAGCGGAAGCTGCAGGCCTCGCCGGTGTAAACACAAAAGGCACGGGTGTTTCAATGGGCGCAGTTTGGGGAGATTATGATAACGATGGTTTTAAAGACCTGCTTTTATACAAATGGGGCAGGCCTGAATTGTTTAAAAATATTGATGGTAAAAAATTTGAACGTGTAACGGACGGCAGCGGCCTGCCTGCCTGGGTAAATGCCAACAGCGCTATATGGTTTGATTTTAATAACGATGGCCTGCTTGATATTTTTATTGGCGGGTATTACAAAGAAGATATTAACATAGATAGTTTAAGCACCACCAAAATGATGCCCGAGAGTTTTCGCTATGCCAATAATGGCGGCAGGAAATATCTTTTAATGAACATGGGGAGTGGCAGGTTTAAAGATGTAGCAGAAGCGTATGGCATTACTTCCACCAAATGGGTGCTTGCCGCTACGGCAGCAGATTTTAACGGCGATGGTTTTCCTGAATTATATGTTGCCAACGATTATAATGTGGATGAATTTTATTTGAATGAAGGCGGAAAAAGATTTGAAGAAAAAGGTAATGCTGCAGGGGTTGGCCGCATACCTAAAAGCGGTATGAGTGCTTCATTGGGCGATATAAATAACGATGGAAATATTGGCGTTTATACTACTAACATCACTGAGAAAGGGATACTAATACAGGGCAATAATTACTGGCTGCCCAATAGTGAGAATATGAAAGATGACCCATCGTTTGTAAACCTTGCACAAATTTCAGGGATTGAGAATGCAGGCTGGGCTTATGGTGCACAGCTTGGCGATTTAAACAATGACGGTTATATGGATCTGTATGTTGCCAATGGCTTTATATCAGCCAAAAAAAATACCTCTTACTGGTACGATTATTCAAAGGTAACAGGGGGCAACAGCACCATAATAGGCGATGCCAAGAACTGGCCTGATATGAAAGGCAAAAGCCAGTCTGGGTATGAAGAAGATAAAATATGGCTGAATAACAGCGATGGTTTATTTGAAGATGTATCAGGAAAAGTTTGTCCGCCCGCTACTTACGATGGCCGTGCTGTAGCAATGGCCGATTTATGGAACCGTGGCGTGCTGGATGTAATTGTTGCCAACCAAAATAATGCACCGCTGGTTTACAAAAATGATCCGGGCAATAATAATCACTGGGTTGATTTTGATTTGGTGGGAACAGTGTCTAACGCAGATGCTGTTGGCGCCAAAGTGATGGTTGAATGGGGCGGTGGCAAAAAACAGGTGCAGGTAGTTACCGGTGGCATGGGCTTTTCTTCGCAAAACCAGCACAGGCTTCATTTTGGTTTGGGCGAGAGCGATAAGGCAGATAAAGTAACCGTTTACTGGCCTTCAGGCCGTGTGGATACAATAGAAAATCCGGAAATAAATAAACTGCATATTATAAAAGAAACCAAATAGCCGATGGAACAGGAATTAAAAGCAGAGCGCTTGCCAAAAACAAATGCGTTTTCCCAGTGGATAAAAAACAATTTTCAATATATACCACCGGCCTTCATTACACTTATATTGCTGGTGGGCCAGTTTACGTATGGCATTTTAGACAACTATCTAAGTCTTGTTGTCGCCATTGGTACATCCGTAATATCGGAGATGATATTGGCAAGAACCATTTTAGGTACAAAAAAAAATCTTGCCAGCGCTTATATAACAGGTATAAGTGTGGGCATATTGATAAGGTCGAATGTAATATGGCCCTATTTTATTACGGCATTGCTTTCCATTCTTTCAAAATATGTATTGCGTTATAAGGGCAGGCATTTATGGAACCCAAGCAATTTTGGCGTTTCATGGATGCTTTTTTTGGGCAGCATGAATGTTGCCGGCCTTAGCATACAGTGGGGCAGCAACCTTGCCGCTATGACGGTTATATGGGTGCTGGGATTATTAATTGTAAACAGGGCCAAAAGGCTGCATGTAACTATAACATACGTCATAAGTTTTACCATTCTTGCTTATATACGCTGTCTTATTACAGGCGATGCTTTTCTGGCAGAATTATCGCCGCTTACCGGGCCAATGTACCAGTTGTTTATTTTCTTTATGATCACAGACCCCGGAACATCTGTATCTACTAAAAAAGGAAGGATTATAGTGGTGATACTCGTAGCCCTTGTTGAATTTGTTTTGCGCCTCAATCATTTTATATATGCGCCGTTTTATGCTTTATTTCTTGTGGGCCCGGTAGCGAAGTATATTGATTTAAAAAGACAAAGCCCGATGCAAATAAAATAACTCCAGATTTTTCCTGTATTAATTGCAGGCTGTGATTAGTCTTCGCAAAGCCGACTATTTTAAAGTTTTAAGGAGCTTAACCGGCAGGTATTTTACATGCGGAAACTGAGGGGTTAAACCGTGGTTCATATTTAAAGAGCCCTAACCGCTTATCTTTTTATGCGGTCAATTTTTTGTTTTTTTCAATTGAAAAATTGAATAAGTTTGTTAGCGATACCACTATGAACTGTTTTTGAATTTTTAATCCGTTACCAAACCTGCATGTTATGCAATTCCAAAACTTAAAAAACTTCAGGCTACCTGAGGGCTTCCGGGGAAGGCCTGCCTGGTATGTACAAACCTGGTGGCTTGTACAAATGCTGCTCTTTAAAACCTCACCTCAATTTATGTATGGCTGGCGGCGTTTTTTGCTGCGCAGCTTTGGCGCCAGGATAGGCAGGAAAGCTATTATAAGGCCTACCGTGCACATACAATTTCCCTGGAAACTGGAAGTGGGCGATTATAGCTGGATAGGGGACGATGTTGTTTTATATAACCTTGACAAAATAAAGATCGGCAGCCATTCGGTGGTGTCACAGCGGTCTTATTTATGCACGGGCAGCCATGAGCATCACAAAGAAGAATTTTCCATATATTCTGAACCTATTGTTATTAACGATCAATGCTGGCTGGCCGCAGATGTATTTGTTGCGCCGGGCGTGCATATCGGGGCGGGTACCGTGGTGGGTACAAGGTCCTGCGTGTTTGAATCACTGCCTGAAGCTAAAATATGTTTTGGCAGTCCTGCCGTGGTAGTGAAAGACAGGATATGTATACAGGATAGTTTAAAAGTTGTATTTACCAGGCCGCTCGAAATACTACCAATAGAATTATGGGCAGGTTATAACCCGGCATCGAGAAGTGAGTGGTGAATGATGCGTAAAAGCTTGCAGTAATAATGAATCGCTCACAGCTGCACTAAATTCCCAATACTTCCTTCAATTTGGCATAACCCGATTTGCTCACCGGTATTTTGCCGCCGGTAGAAAGCAGCAAAAGGTGACTGTCTTTTTCGTAGGCATCTATTCTTGTTATGAGCTGTGTATTCACGATATAAGAACGGTGCACGCGCACAAACTGAAAGGCCTGCAGCGATTCATCAAAATACCCCATCGTTTTCTTTTTAAGGAATGAACCTTCACTGGTAAAAATCTTTACATAATCATCGGCTGCTTCCAGGTATTGTATTTGCGAAACGGGTATTATTTTAATCTTGCTGCCGTCTTTTACCACCACGCGGTTTTGCTGCACAGGCGATTGCCCCGCCACTTCCAGTACAGCTTCGGTTCTTTGTGTAACAGCAGGCTTCTGTTGCTGCAAATATTTCTGTATGGCTTTTTCAAAGCGGTCTTTGCTGAAAGGCTTTAATAAATAATCTATTGCATTGCTTTCAAAAGCCTTGATGGCAAATTCATCAAAAGCTGTTGTGAAAATTACAGCAGGCGGTTCTTCTATCAGTTCCAGCATTTCAAACCCGGTTATTTTGGGCATTTGTATATCAAGAAAAATAAGATCAGGGTTGTACTGGTTTATAGCTTTCAGGCCTTCAAAACCATCATTGCACTCCGCTGCAATATTTACGGAGGGATAGGTTTGTAAATATTCTTTTACAATACTCCTGGCCAGCGGCTCATCATCAATAAGAATTACGTTCATATAGCTTGAGGAATAAGTATAGTGGTTATAAAATTATTTTCTTCTTTTTCTGTGGTTAATAAATCCTGCCTTGCAAACAGCAGGAATAACCTGCGCTGTATGGAAGGCAGCCCAAAACCGGTGCCCTTTAATGGCTGCGAAGTTTCAGGATCAAAAGGATTTTTTACTGACACGATTAGGCTGCTATCTTTTTTGAATGCATGTACCTTTATCATTACTTCGCCTGTAGTATCGTATAATCCGAACTTAATAGCGTTTTCAACTACCGGTTGCAGCAGTAAAGAAGGCAGTTTCAGATCAAGCGCAGCTTCTTCACAAATTATATCGGTTTGCAGGCGGTAACCAAACCGTACTTTTTCAATTTCGAGGTACAGTTCAAGGTATTGCATTTCCTCTTTCAGCGTATTCCATTGCTTTTCATCTTTCTTTAAAGTACCGCGTAAAAATTCACTCAACTGGTTTATCATGTGCCTTGCCTTTTCTGGCTGAACAGCCGTTAAAGCGCTGATGGAATTTAAACTGTTGAATAAAAAATGCGGCTGCAATTGCTGCCTTAATTTATACAGCTCCGCTTCTTTTGCGAGTTGCTCTGCCTCTGTCCTGCGTTCGTTCATTTCTTTTTGCTCCTCCTGGTTATACCATAATAAACTTATCATTGCAATACAACTTACCAGTAAAAAACCTACCCCGAACCTTATGCCTGCCGTATGCTGCGATAGCTGAATATAATGCGCATCATCGCCCAGAAAAACATTAAACAGGAATTTTGAAAGCAGCGAACCCATGCCGCTTACACATATGCCTATAAAAAGTATGTACCAGTATTTTTCGCGCTGGGGCAAATAATAACGCATATTATTTACTATGAGAAAAGAAATGCCGCCCAGCAAGCCCGATGTTATAAGCGTGTCAATCAGAATTTCATGTACACTGAATGAAAGTTCTGAAAGCACATACGCATGCACGGCACTTACAATAAGCCACCAGCTTACGTTTAGAAACAGCAACCCCCTGTTTGATGTGCCTGTTATCAAAAGATTTTTTAATTTAACTGCATGGTTGTATGCAAAAAGTTTTCCTGCAGGTGCGAAGCCCGCATTAATGTAAGCTTGGTGTATATATCACCATTTTCTTCTTCTGAAATGCGGGAATAAATTTCAACGCCATCGTTTAAACTGTTCAGCTCATGCACTTCACTTACGTCTATAAACCGCCAGTGTACAGGCTTATTTGCAGCGTTTAGAAAATTATCCTGCTCTTTATGCCCGAATAATCTTGCTTTTTGAAATGCATGTAATTCATCATCGGCGCTTATTAAACGTAATTGCTCATCAAACTGCGGTGTGTGCGCGCCATCTCCGCATAATATTCTGTAAACCAGTTTAGCGAGATACCACTTCATAGATTTAATGTATTTGTTTGATTATAGAATAAACTTGTATACTATGTAATAACCGGCCTGTTGCACAGCCCCTGCCGCAACTATGACATCATTAATAGTGCAAAAGGTTGCTACCGGGATTTAATAATTTCTTATTTCAATGCCACCGAATACGCAGGCGCCTTTCAGGATAATTGTTTTATTGGCATCGGGCGATGAAATGTTTATATGCCGCTTATCTTCTACGCCGCCAAAAACGGCCGTCATTCGGTTTTTAACATTCCAGTTGCCCGGTAAAATGAGTTTTGCCCCACCAAAAACGGCGTTTATTTCAAGCTCTACTGTTTGCTTTATGTCGGCCTGCGCAAGGTTAATCTCCGCACCGCCCATGAAGGCGTTTACCTCTCCACCCATAAAATTCTTGGAAAGAATAAGTTTGTTCACACTGCCGAAAACAGCATTTATTTCAACAAATTCCGCATCTGCCGCATCATTTTCTTTCGTGCCTGTGTTTATATGTTCTGCTTCTATATTGGTTATAGGAGGATTTGCAAATCTGGTGTTCATTTTTTCTTCGAACCTATCCCATTTCCGGTAAAATTTTTTGTCGTGCGACGTATGTGGCTTTATTATAAAAACGATCCCGATAAGTATAAAAATACCAGGCCACAAAAATTTATCCATATGTACATCGGGCATAATATCATTTATCAAAAAAGCACTGCCGATGATCATCATTATATAGCCGCCTGCATTTCTGAACCCGCTTTTAAGGCTGATAAGCAGACCTATGCCAATCAGCAGCATGGGCCAGTCAAACATCCAGGCCGGTATGTCGGCGCCCACCTGCCTTGCAAGTAATAAGCCGCCTACAATTAACAGTAATATGCCTGCCCAGATGCGGCCGCTGCCATTATCGTGCATCTGCCTTCTCCATTCTTCCCTTCTTCTTTCTTGGCTGTCCATTTGATTGGTTTAATTTGTGATACAAAAATAT
>JAEWJV010000214.1 GCA_023386395.1 Bacteroidota bacterium | reverse complement strand
TTTACCTCGCCGTTGTATGGAATAAAATTCCTGCAACGGTGCCCACGCATTTCGATTTACATGGCAATGCCGATGGCTATAGCAGCCGTGAAAGTTTTCAGCGTATTATTATTGCATTCATTGTTATTAATGCAGGCGTGTATTTAATCGTGAGTAATATTTACAGGATCGATCCGAAAAAAACCGCATCTCAGAATAAAGACCGCATGCAAAGAATGGGATTATATGTGTGTGCTTATCTTTCAGCTATTTCCATGATGATTATTTATGCAAGCATGCACAACGATCCATCTGTAATAATGAAATTTGTTTTTATTGCAATGGGCTTATTATTTGCATTGATTGGGAGCAATATGTATAATATAAAACCTAATTATTTTGCAGGTATCCGCCTTCCCTGGACGCTCGAAAGTGAAGATAACTGGCGCCGCACCCACAGGTTTGCAGGAAAGCTTTGGTTCTTTGGCGGTTTATGCATAGCCCTTATGGCTTTTATATTCGCCGGTGATCCGGCCCTGTATGCAAGCGCAGTAATTATAGCTGTGGTAGTTATTATTCCGATAATTTATTCGTATAGTATTTATAAAAATCAGACAAACAAATTATAAGTATGAAATTAAAGCTTTTAATAATCGCCATAAGTTTTTTTGCAATTAACAGGCTAACTGCACAGGCGAATTTTTCAGGTGTGTGGAGCGCCACGCTTAAAGTGGCAGGAGACATCAGGCTTATATTACATGTAAAGCTGCAGCCGGATGGAACTTATGCGGCCACATTTGACAGCCCGGATCAAAAAGCCCTTGGCCTTAAATGCGACACCGTATTGATAACCAAAGATGCTACAGGAAATGAACTTCTTACTTTTACTATCAGTAAATATAAAGTAAGCTATACAGGCAAACTGTTGAATGATACAACGCTTTCCGGAACCTTTTCGCAAGTGGCTAATGTGCCACTTGATTTTCACAGGGGCGTAGTGCCGCCGCCCCCCGTAGTGCTCCGCCCGCAAACACCAAAGCCGCCATTTCCATACAGGAGCGAAGAAGTAGTTTATACAAAGAATGGTTTGCAATATGGCGGAACCATTACTATTCCTCAAAACGGCAGAAAATTTCCTGCTATTATTTTAATTACGGGTTCCGGGCAACAAGACCGGGATGAAACCATATTCAGCCATAAGCCTTTTGCTGTATTGGCTGATGCGCTTACCCGTGATGGTTTTGTTGTGCTGCGGGTTGATGACCGCGGTATAGGCAACAGCACCGGCAATTTTGCGGCTTCCACTTCCGCAGATTTTGCAAAAGATGTAAACGCTTCGCTTGATTATTTAAGGTCGAGGCCTGAAGTAAATGATAAAAACATTGGTCTGCTTGGCCACAGCGAAGGCGGCATGATTGCGCCAATGGTAGCATCTGCAAGAAAAGACGTAAAGTTTATGATTTTGCTTGCAGCGCCCGGCGTAAAAATTATTGATTTGATGGCAGAGCAAAATGCAGCCATTATGCGGTCTGCAGGAATGAATACTACATTTTCAGAAAACTTCAGATCACTTTATAAACAATTGATGCCTGTAATAATAAATGCGCCCGATACAACCTCCGCATTAAATAATGCTTTGCCGATATTGGCTAACTGGCAGGCGAAAATTGATACAATGGATCTTCATAAACTTGGCTTTAAAACACCCGGCGATAACACGCAGTATATTAAAGAACAGATAGCGCTGGCATCCACACCCTGGTTTAAATATTTTATACAATTTGATCCGCAGCCTTACCTTGCCAAATTAAAAAAAGTGAAAGTACTTGCGTTATACGGCAGTAAAGACATACAGGTTGTGGCAAGTCAGAATTTACCAGCTATACAAAGTGCATTGGCCCGTGGCAAAACAAAAAGATTCCAGGTAAAAGAATTGCCCGGCCTTAACCATCTATTTCAAACCTGCAAAACCTGCACAGTTGCTGAATATGGAAAACTGGAAGAAACAATTTCCCCTGTGGCATTGCAAACAATTACAATATGGCTTAATCAAAATGTGAAATAGGATGAATTATCTCGCTCATGCCTGGCTTTCATTCCATCAGCCTGAAATATTAGTGGGCAATATGATAAGTGATTTTGTGAAAGGGAAGAAGCGGTTTGAGTTTAATGAAGCAATTCAAAAAGGGATAATGCTGCACCGGCATATCGACGCATTCACAGATGACCACCCGGTAACAAAAGCAGCAAAGCAATTCTTTAAACCTGCAGTTGGTTTATATGCAGGCGCTTTTATTGATATTGTGTACGATCATTTTCTTGCAAAAGATAGACATGAATTTAAAGACGAAGGCCTCTTGCAGTTTTCGCAGTTTGTTTATACGATTCTTGAAGAAAACATTAATATCCTGCCGGAAAAATTTGCCCGTATTTTTCCTTATATGAAAACTGATAACTGGTTATATAACTATCAAACCTTACATGGAATAAAGCAGAGCTTTGGAGGGCTGGCGCGTCGTGCAAAATATCTTAATAACAGCGCTGAGGTCTTTATAGCTTTTGAAACAAATTATAAACAACTGCAGCAATGTTATAATGAGTTTTTCCCCGGTGTTAAAGAGTTTGTATATAAAGAACTGGAAAAATTATCGGGGTAACTATTGTGTTCATGCTATAAAGCAAAATGGTTGCACATAACAGTGCAACCATTTTATTATTCATTAGTATTCATCAGTTCCCGGCTGTGTTTGCCGCTTCATTTACATTGGCATCAATAAACTCTTCTGCTTTAATTACAGTTCCGTTTGCAGCTATATTCAAACAATATAATTTATCGTTTTTTCCCACTTTTATTTCATAAGAAGTGTTGTTGCCACTGGTGATTTCTGTAACACCTTTTATAGTGCCTGCATTTACTTTTTTATTCAATGCCATTACAATGTTGGTTGGCAAATCTTTACCATCGGAATATTTCCACGAACGCACAAAAGCTCCTTTTTTATTGTATAATATTTTTTCAAAATCGCCATTCTCATAAAAGCTAACAAAGTAGCCGCCTTCTGCCTCATTCCATTTAACATTCACTGCATTGGGAAATGTTTTTTTAAATTGTTCAACAATTTTTGAACCAGGTGCCGCTGCTACTGACAGTGCTAATAATAATACGCTTGCACAGGAAATCAAGATCTTTTTCATAGTATTTAATTTTATTTTTTTGAAACTTTATTTTGACTTTGATGAATCGAATGTAGGCGCTGCGATAAGCGCCTGCAAAGCATTATACACCACTGGTTTGTTAAAGGCAGTTAAAATTTATACTACCAGCCATGTTACATTCTCCAAATAAAAAAACAGGTAACTGAAGCCGGATTTTCAACCACTGAAGTAAATATGATTATATAAACCTGTTGCAATGCGTTTTTGTTAAGTTGTGTTAAAGCAATGATGAACGGTTGAAGACAATCTCAATATGAAGCAGTTTTTGTAATCTTTGCAAACAATAGAGAACAGTTTTAAAGCAAAAGCTCGATTATAAACAATTCAATAAAAAGATTTTTATGAGTAATGAAGCAAAATCATATAAAGGGCTGGGTACGAAATTTATACACGCAGGTGTGGAACCCGATCCTTCAACCGGCGCTATCATGACACCTGTTTATCAAACATCCACTTATGTTCAGTCTGCTCCGGACACACATAAAGGGTATGATTATTCACGTGCCGGCAACCCAACGAGAACGGCATTGGAAAATGCCTGCGCACAAATTGAAAATGGTAAATATGGTTTGGCTTTTAGCAGTGGCGTATCAGCAACAGATGCTGTGATACGATTATTAAATCCGGGTGATGAAGTAATTGCCTCTAACGATATGTATGGCGGCACTTACCGCCTTTTCTCGAAGCTGTTTGAAAAATTCGGGATTAAATTTTTGTATATCAATCAGCAGGATATTAAAAACGTCAGTGGCGCCATAACAGCCAATACAAAGCTCATCTGGATAGAAACGCCAACTAACCCATTGATGAATATTGTTGACATTGCTGCCGTTACCCAACTGTCAAAGCAACATAAACTATTGGTTTGCGTTGATAACACTTTCGCTTCTCCTTATTTGCAAAATCCGCTTGATCTTGGTGCAGATATGGTAATGCATTCATCAACAAAATACCTCGGCGGCCACAGTGATGTTGTACAAGGATGTTTGGTTATGAATGATAAACAATTGCGCGATGACCTGTATTTTATTCAGAAAAGCAGCGGTGCAGTGCCTGGCCCACAGGATTGTTTTCTTGTTTTACGCGGCATAAAAACTTTGCATGTACGTATGCAGCGGCATTGCGAGAACGGGGAAAAAATTGCAAAGTATTTACGTGGCCATCCAAAAGTGGCAAAGGTTTACTGGCCTGGGTTTGAAGATCATCCAAACCATGCAATTGCTAAAAAGCAAATGCGCGGTTTTGGCGGTATGATAAGTTTTGAGCTGAAAGATGAAAGCGCGGAAGAATTGAAACGCGTTGTTACTTCAACCAAAATTATTGCGTTGGCAGAAAGCCTTGGAGGAGTTGAAAGTTTAATCAATCATCCGGCAACAATGACGCATGCTTCCATACCAAGGGAAGAAAGAATAAAGAATGGCTTAAAAGATTCTCTTATCCGTTTAAGCATTGGTATTGAAGATGCAGATGATTTGATTGAAGATTTGAAACAGGCAATCGGTTAATAAACTTATTATAAGAAATCAGCGGTTTCGCAAAGCTGTTAATAGTGCCTTGCCAGTATTAATCTGACAAGGCATTTGTATTTTTAGAAAAATATCAGGAACATGCTACACACAATACTTGGGGCAAACGGCAGCATTGCCAGTGAATTACTGCCAATACTATTACAACACAATGAAAGCGTAAGGTTGGTATCAAGAAATCCAAAACCTGTTGATAGTGTTGAAACCATAGCTGCAGACGCTACAAATTATGAACAGGTTTTAAAAGCAGTTGAAGGTTCCGGTATCGTTTACCTGTTAATCGGCCTTGAATATAAAATTGAAGTATGGCGTGAACAATGGCCAAAGATTATGCAGCATGTTATTAATGCCTGCAAAGCAACGAATGCAAAGCTTATATTTTTTGATAATGTTTATATGTATGGAAAGGTAAGCGGACTCATGACGGAAGAAACTCCATTTAAACCTGCAAGTAAAAAAGGGCAGGTTCGGGCAGCCATAGCCACCACGCTTTTAAATGAAATGAAGGCGGGCAACATTAAAGCGCTCATTGCACGAGCCGCAGATTTTTATGGCCCGGGAGCAGGTGCAAAAAGTGTTATAGGCGTTTTGGCATTTGATAAATTACTCCATAATAAAACGCCGCAGGTAATGGCTTCGGCAAAACCGCTGCATTCTTATACTTACACGAAAGATGCAGCAGAAGCTTTATATATTTTATCACAGCAGGAAGATGTTTTTGGACAAACCTGGCATTTACCAACGGCCTCACCTGCAT
>JAEWJV010000187.1 GCA_023386395.1 Bacteroidota bacterium | reverse complement strand
TCCACGGGCTCACCGAACAAAGACGGCCCGGTATTTTCTTTTAGGGAGGGAAGCAAACTTATATATTCGGCGAAAGCCAGCGCTAAAGACAGGGCGCCACTGCCTTCTTTACCAAGAAAAAGCAAGGCGTGGCTCAGGCGGTTTTGTTCAACCATTTCCAGCAAATGTTTTTTTGTATGCTGCTGGCCAATTACATCTGCGAATTGCATAGGGCGAAGTTAAGGGTGCGGGTGAAAAATATTCAGAAGCATATTTTTATTATACGGCATTAAGCCTTTTTAATAATCAATTAAGCGTTAATCCTGGTGATAAAGAGAGAATTAAAGTTTAGCTTTCCTGTGCATTAGCTACAGAAATTTCTTTACTACATTTATGCATATCTGAACGATTATGACCAGGGAAGAAAAATTTATGAAAGAGGCTGTTAACATGGCTGAAAAGGGGATTGAAAATGGCGAAGGCGGTCCTTTTGGATGTGTTATTGTGAAAGACGATATAATTGTTGGCAGGGGCAATAACCGCGTTATTGCAGATAACGATCCCACGGCACATGCAGAAGTAGTAGCCATAAGAGATGCCTGCAAGAGTCTGGATCATTTTCACCTGGCTGATTGCGAGTTATATGCTTCCTGCGAGCCTTGCCCCATGTGCCTGGGTGCTATTTACTGGGCAAGAATAAAAATTATATATTATGCCAGCGACCGTTATGATGCAGCCGGCATTGGGTTTGACGATTCTTTTATCTATCATGAAATGAACAACGATTTTGCCAGCCGGAAAATTCCAATGATAGCGTTGAATAAAGAAGAAGCGATGAAAGTATTTAATGAATGGAAGGATAAAAACAACACCTCACTGTATTAATAATTTCAACCGGTATTTACATTGGCAATTATTACCTGTAGTGCTATCTTGCAGCAAACGTTTTACATTGACCATTCCTGAGCTATATATCATTTACCAGCGTTTTCCATCTGTTCAAACGGATACGCGAAAGCTAAAAGAAGGCGATATTTTTTTTGCGTTAAAAGGCGATAATTTCAATGGTAATGTTTTTGCTCTGCAAGCACTTGAACTGGGCGCTGCTTATGCTGTGATTGATGAAGATGTTGATACAACAGATGGGCGTTTAATTAAAGTTGATAACGTGCTTGAAACACTGCAGCAACTTGCCAAATTTCACCGCGAACAATTCAATATTCCTTTTATTGCAATTACAGGAAGCAACGGCAAAACCACAACAAAAGAACTGATCCACGCAGTGCTTTCGTCTTATTATAAAACTTACACCACGGAAGGTAATCTCAACAATCACATTGGCGTACCGCTTACTATTTTAAAAATAAAACCCGATGCACAAATGGCCGTGATTGAAATGGGCGCCAATCATCAAAAAGAAATTGAAAGCTATTGCAAAATTGCGCAGCCAACACATGGCATAATCTCCAATGTGGGCAAAGCGCACCTTGAAGGTTTTGGCGGAATAGAAGGCGTTAAGAAAGGGAAAGGCGAGTTATATGATTTTATTCGTGCGCATGATGGTGTTGTGTTTGCTTTTGATGATTATGATTACCTGCATGAAATGAGCAGGTACATTGAAAAAGTTTTCTGGTATGGGACAAAAAGTGGGTTGGTTTGCGGCTATGTGCAGGCATCGGAACCATTTTTGGAAGTTGCGTTTAGCAAAGGCACATCTTTCAAAACCATACAAACAAACCTGGTTGGAGGCTATAACCTGCCTAATATTTTATGCGCTGTAACGCTTGGCAAATATTTTAATGTGCCTGAAGAAAAAATACAATCGGCAATTGAAAGCTATGCGCCTTCCAACAGCCGTTCGCAATTGATGGAAATTGGTTCAAACAAAATAATTCTTGATGCTTATAATGCTAATCCATCGAGCATGAAGGCCGCTATTGAAAATTTTAAAAATATTCATGCTGATAATAAAATTTTAATATTAGGCGGTATGATGGAACTGGGC
Organism: Bacteroidota bacterium; assembly: GCA_023386395.1. Lineage (GTDB taxonomy): Bacteria > Bacteroidota > Bacteroidia > Chitinophagales > Chitinophagaceae > Parafilimonas. The sequence goes on along the minus strand of JAEWJV010000187.1, from coordinate 2,712 downwards.
GAAGAAAGTGTGCATGAGCATGAACTTCTTGTGCAGCTTATTAAGCAAAACCATTTTGAAAACGTTATTCTGGTTGGTGGAAATTTTAAAACAACACATCAGCCATTTGTTTATTTTAATAATGCAGACGAAGCTTCGGTTTATATACAGCAACAACATTTTCATAATGCCTGTTTTTTAATAAAAGGCAGCCGTAGCATGCAGATGGAAAAAGTTTTAACGGCTTTTGATCGGTAAAAAAATTAACTTCGCGCAAATTTTTAAGGATGGCAAAAGATAAACCATCTTACCTGTTAAGTGTTCTTACCAATCGTTGCCCCCGCTGCAGGCGCGGAGATATTTTCAAGTCAAAAAACGCCTATGCCTTAAAAGGCAGTGAATACATGAAAATGCATGATCATTGTCCTTTATGTGGCCAGGCAACCGATCTTGAAGTTGGGTTTTATTATGGAACAGGGTATGTAAGTTATGGAATTACTGTTCTTTTTTCTATTGTAACCTTTATAGCCTGGTGGGTATTTATTGGCATATCGGCTAGTGATAACCGTGTTATCTGGTGGCTGGTTTGCAATGCAGTTGTACTGGTTATTCTTCAACCTCCGCTAATGCGTTTGGCGCGAAGCCTGTGGCTTAGCTGGTTTGTAACATATGACCCGGACTGGGAAACCCATAAACCTGAAGATCCTGAAAGGATTGTAAAAGAGCAAATGGGAAACTGGTAACTTATAGTTCCCCATATTTTGTAGCGGGTGTAAATGGAAATTTGCCGCAACCTATGCTGGCAACCAGGCAAGTTTTCTGCTTACAATTTTGTTATTTCTCAACTGAAAATTTATTGTCGCCTGGTTTCAACGGGTATTCTTTGCCTTTCCAAATAAACCTTCCTGTTATTGACGTTGGAAGATGTATTTGAATATCCCATTTGTTATTTGCTAAAGTATACGCAGCTTTTATATCTCCTTGTGGGTGAGGCATTGTTCCCGAGGCATTGGTTAATGCACCTAAATGAGGTTCAATTTTTACTTTGGAGAAACCCGGTGCATCACTGTCAATTCCTAAAACAATCCTGTACAATTCAATATTTGGGCTGCTGCCCCAGGCATGGCAATCGGAACGGGAGCGGTTCACATTGTCCATCTCTGCCCAGGTGGTTAAACCCATTGCCAGGTTTTGTTTCCATATGCCCAGCCAGTTAAGATAATCGTTACCAAAACCAGCTTTATTTAATGCCTGGTATAAATAATACCTGAAATAAACAGAAGCTGTTGCAAGCGATGTATCCTGTAATAATTTATTACCCAATTCATGCGCAGTACTGCCTTCGCTAACACCGGTTATTATTGCCAGTGCATTTGCATGTTGCGAATAATATTTTTTATCTTTTGTATCTGCAAATATTTTCTTGTTATCATCCCAGTATTTTTGCTGAACCGTTTTCTTAAGCTGTGCAATTTGTTTTTCATACATAGCTGCATAATCATTCATTCCAATATTTTTTTCAAGATCATAAGCAGATTCATAAGCCATTAATAATTGAAGATCGAGCAAAGCAGAATTACTGCTGCTGTCAATGGGCCCCACGCCGCTTTGCCATCCCGGTGCATTTACCCAATCAGTAAATTCCCAATAAGGTGCATTATGCAGGCTGCCATCAGCCTCTTGTAGTTTATGAAAGAACGATAAAACCTGCCTTGAAATCCGCAGCTTATCTTTTACAAAACTGCTGTCGCCGCGATATATAAGATAATCATGCAGCATGCTTATCCATATCAGAGAAAATGTTGGAATTTCCTGGTGAATGCTGTGCGGGAAGCGGCTTTCTGTAATTCCTTCCGCTAAAGTGGAATTGGCTATTTGCTGAATGCAGTTGCGCATCAGCCTGTCATCGCCGGAATTATATAAACTAACCAATGCCTGGATGCGGGCATCGCCAATATATTGCAATTGTTCATAGTAAGGGCAATCCATATAAGTTTCATAAGCATCTAACCTTGCAGTGCGCCAGCCAACTTCGAGCAGTTTGTTAAGCCAGGGATCACTGCTTGCAAAAGTTGAATTGAATTTGAAAGGATAGCCTGTAAATATGCCATAAAAATCATTAAGCATTAACGCTTCCTCTTTCGTTGTTATATCTATGGCTATATAACGATAGGTTCTGTAAGAAAGAGAAGAAAAAGTTTGATGCTCGCTGCCGTTTGAAATAATTTCATCTTTCACGCCCACTATATGTTTTCCTTCAATTTCATTGCGGTTGCCCTTTTGATTTTGTGTACGCCAGTTTGTATTATTGGGTTCATCTATATATAAAGCTTCTGCATAAGTAAGTTGAATATCCGCATCTTTTCCTTTGCTGAATTGCAAAACAGGAAAAGCGTTGGTAAGAAATTCCTGGTCAACTAAAATATGTGCGGTTGTGTTGGCCGCAATGGTTATAGCATGATCGCCCTTTAAAAAATTATCATCGGCAGTTATATTTTTTTGTGCTCTTATTTTTTGCAAACGCTGCGGCTGTAATTCCATCATGGGTATGGGTCTTGGAACCAGCATCCAGCTTGAGTTCCAGTTGTTGGCAGGTTTGGGATTGCCTATGAATAATTCATGCGCGTTCATCCATCCGCCATCATTAAAATTTGATGTTTCCCACCCGGCAGGATATTTATTCATGTCAATTTTTTCTGTGGCGCCGGCAGCATAATACACATATATCAGTTG
>JAEWJV010000180.1 GCA_023386395.1 Bacteroidota bacterium | reverse complement strand
TGGGCCGCACATAAATAAATGGCAGTTTCAACTGGTCGGCAGCCATTGCACCCCATGCAATTCCCGCTGTAGCAACACCGGCAATCAAATCGGCTTCAGGATATTGCTCAAATATTATATTACACATTTCGCTTTTAATAAAATCCCGCAGGAATGGATAAGAAAGTACCCGCCTGTTATCGCAATAGATCGGGCTTTTCCAACCACTTGCCCAGGTAAAAGGCTGCTCCGGGCTTAATTTAATCGCTTCTGCCTGTAATAACTTTTCAGCAATAATTTTTTCATTCTTCATGCTGCGAAGATATTATTATTGAATATTGCAAACTGTACATTGTATAATCTCAAAAAAACATTATGGCAAAAAAAATTATTGCAGCAGGCGGATTGGTTTTTAATGACAATGCTGAGTTGCTTATGATCTTTCGCCGCGGCAAATGGGACCTTCCGAAAGGGAAATTAGATGAAGGTGAAACCATAGAACAATGCGCCTTGCGTGAAGTGCAGGAAGAAACGGGTTTGCAAAGCATAACGCTCGACAGTTTTTTAGGCATAACCCACCACGAATATTTTGAGCCACGTATAAACAGCGATGTTTTTAAAGAAACGCATTGGTTTAAAATGCATGCTGCAGGCGTACAAAAATTAATACCACAAACCGAAGAAGATATTGAGCAGATTGAATGGGTAAGCGAAGAACATATTTCTCAAAAATTACAAAACACTTATCCGAATATTATAGATATCGTTAGCAAGATATAGGAACAGCAATGCGTTATTTATAAAAAATGTTTATCGTAAATTGCTGCTGATGGATGTCGTTCAAGTATTGAAACATCGTACCGGCATTGTATAGGCCACTAAAAAATTTACCACATGACACGAAATCAAAAATTTTCGCTAATAGCAACAATTCCTGCTGTATTATTAATAGGATTTAGCTTATTACCTGTATTATCCCCATACAGATATTATAGCATTTTGGGAATGTTGGTTGCAGAGGCAATTATTGTTTTAATATTTGCTAATAAGATGGACAAAAAAGAAATCATTAAGCGAACCATTTGGGCGATAGCAATTGGTATTTTTGCAATTATTCTAAAGTATATAAATTTCTAAAAATATTAATTTCATAGACAAGCCTGCAAGCGATATTTAATTATCCTTGCAGGCTTTTTGTTTCTGCTCAATAAGATAAAGCCAATTACAAATCTTTAAAAGCTTAAATTTCCAATCTAATTGCTGGTAATAATTATATTGACATTATGTTGATGTGTTAATAACATAATTTCATCGGGAATGTTGCTGCAATAAACCTGCGCTGTATTATTTTTAGCGCATGAAAGTGTTCTTAGCATGTTTACTTACCTTGTCTGTTAGTGCACAACTGAATGCACAAACATTGCCTGTTGCAAGAAATTATGAAGCTGCTTATAACAAGCAAACCCGTTCTGCGGATGGTAAGCCTGGTAAAAACTATTGGCAAAACACGGCGCACTATAATATACATGTAAACTTCAATCCTGTAACAAGAGTTATATCGGGCAATGAAGACATTTTGTATGTAAATAATAGTCCTGATACATTAAAGGAAATCCTTTTCAAGCTTTATCCCAATCTTTATAAAAAGGGTTCTCAACGCGATTCGCCAATTGACACGGCTGATTTAACCGATGGCGTTCAAATCACCAATCTTTCTGTTAATGGCAACAGTCAAAATATAATTGAGCCGAAAAATACAAATATGAGCCTGCATCATCTTTCATTAATACCCGGGCAGAAAATGAACCTGCATCTTGATTTTTCTTACACACTCAACAAAACCTCTCATCAGAGAACCGGAATGGTTGACGACAGTTCTGCATTCATTGCCTATTTCTTTTTCCGCGAATTGCTGTGTACGATGATATTGACGGGTGGAACAGGACGCCTTATACAGGTCACTTAGAAATGTATAACGATTTCTGCTCTTTCGATGTAAATATTACGGTTCCAAAAAACTATATTGTTTGTGCAACCGGTGATTTGCTGAATGCCAGCGAAGTGTATACACCTGCGATTGCGCAGCGCATCATATCAGCAGAAAAGAGTGATAACAGCACCAAAGTAATTGATACAAGCGATTTAAATGCCGGCAACGTAACGGCCCAAAATGCTCACAATACATGGAAATTTAAAGCAGATAGTGTAACGGATTTTGTATTCGCCACCAGTAATCATTATATATGGTATGCAAGCAGCCTTGTGGTTGATAAAACCACACAGAGAAGAACAAGGGTTGATGCCGTTTTCAATCCACAGCATAAAGACTATTACGATGTAATAGATTATGCAAGAAAAACAGTGGAGAGCATGAGTTTTACATTTCCTGCATGGCCTTTCCCTTATTCACATGAAACCGTATTTGACGGCCTGGACCAGATGGAATATCCCATGATGGTAAATGATAACCCGCTTGAAGATAAAACAGATGCCATTGCATTAACCGATCATGAAATCTTTCATACGATGTTCCCGTTTTATATGGGTATAAATGAAACAAAATATGCCTGGATGGATGAAGGCTGGGCTTCTATCGGGGAATGGGTTATTTCACCGATGATTGATTCTTCTATTGTGGATGATTATGGCATGAGCGCGTATAACCACAGCGCCGGTTACGATTTTGATGAACCCATTACTGCATTAAGCACAGGACAAAAAGGTGAAAATTATTTTTTAAATGCTTATGCAAAACCTGCAATGGCCTACCTGTATTTAAAAGACATGCTGGGTGATGCTTTGTTTACAAAAGCTTTGCATTATTATATTGAGCAATGGCATGGCAAACATCCCATACCACTTGATTTTTTCAACTGTATGAATGCGGGCAGCGGCAAAAACTTAAACTGGTTCTGGCAAAAATGGTTTTATGACCGTGGTTATCCCGATCTTGCCATCGGCGACGTAAAACAAAACGGCAGCAACATTACTGTTACGGTTATAATGAAAGGTAGTAAACCTGTTCCCATTCACCTCACTGTTTATTATAATGACGGAACAACACAAAGCCTTCATCAAAGTATTGCTGTTTGGGAAAAGTGCAATGAAACTTCTATCAGCTTTACTTCAAGCAAAAAAATAGCAAAGATTGTTTTGGGCGAAGTGCATGATGCGGATACGGATAAAAGCAATAATGTTTGGGACGCGAAATAATTAATCATCTGAATAAATTGCCACAGATGCACAAATAAAAAAATAACATCTGTGCATCTGTGGCGACAACATAATATCCTGTCAAAAATATTTTTTTACCAGCCCGCCTATAACAGGAAACTGAACAAATTCTTTCTTTTCAATCTTTATAATAAATAATATAAAGGCAAGTATAAACAACACTGCAATGGTTAAGCTGAATATAATATTATCATAAAAGCCTGTAATCATATTATGTAAAAAGAAAATCAAAACAGAAATAATTATATACGCCAGCAATTTTTTCCATGCATAAGGCACGTAATATTCTTTCTGGCCCCATATAAAACTTATTACCATCATGCTTGCATAACATAAAAGAGTTGCCCATGCTGATGCAACATAACTGTACTTTGGAATAAAAAAGTAATTGATAACAATGGTTATAGCAGTACCGATTAACGTAATCGCAGCGCCTGCCATTGTTTTATTAGTGAGTTTATACCAGATGCTGAGATTATAATAAATACCAAGGCTCATGTTGGCCAGTAAAAGAATGGGGACCACCCTTAACCCGTCCCAATATTTTTCATCAATAAAATACCGCCACACGGGCAGGAATAAAGTAACACCCAAAAACATTACCGCCACTGTTATAACAAAAAATTTGGTAACACGGGCGTAAGTCTTTTGTGGGTTATCGCTTTCAGCCTGTTTAAAAAAGAAAGGCTCAGCGCCCATTCTGAAAGCCTGGATGAATAGTGTGATAAGAATAGATAGCTTATAACAGGCGCCATAAATACCGCGTTGTTCATCTGCATAGCCATTGGCATTTGGCAGCCACCAGCCCAGCATAAGCCTGTCGAAGGTTTCGTTGATGGTGCCGCCTAAATTAGCCACAAGCATGGGCAGCGAATAAGCCATCATGCTTAACCATAATGCAGTATTAAAACTCCAGCGTTTGGGTAATATCCACTTACCTAATAAAAATAAGGTACACAAAGAAGCCAGTGCATTGGCAAATAAAACATAGGTAATAGGATTAAGATCGGGCCTGTAAATTATAATCGCCCAACTGTTGGGATCGGCTTTTGCTTTTGCCGGGCAATAGCTCAGGAAGAAAACCGTAAAACCTATATTGATTAAAATGTTTGCAATTTTTATAAGTGCAAACAACCTGGGCCTGCCTTCATACCGCAGCCGTGCAAACGGAATGGTTGAAAGCGCATCAAGGCCAATAACGATAATGCTTAATTGCACCAGCAGCGGGAATTCTGCAAGCGATGTGGCTTTGGCAAGCCAGTCCTGGTTTAACCATAGCACAATTGTTAATACAACAGAGCTTATAAGCAGGCTGATAGTAGATGTGTTATTCACCGATTCATGATCCACATCTTTGCGCATAAACCGGAAATAAGTTGTCTCCATACCATAGGTAAAAATGGCATTGAATAAGGGAATGGCTGCATACATTGCAGTCATCTGCCCATAGTTTGCCGTGGAAATAAGCGCAGAATAAGTAAGGTACGGCGTTAATAAATAATTAATAAACCTTGCTGCTATACCGCTTACGCCATACCAGAAAGTTTGTCCCGCCAGTTGTTTAATACTGCTCAATCAAAAAATGTTTCGGCAAAAATAATGATTGGGCAACAGCCGCCTGCGGCAACACGGATAATAATATTTTAAAGCTTCAGACTTATACTATATAGCAGGCCCGTTAATGAAAGCTTCAACAAATTTTTCACCGCATACATTCACCATTATTTCACCATTCACATTGGTAACATTGCCGTAACATTAGCATAACATTGAGGTAATTATAGCGTAACATCTTTGCAGCCATAAATACTAACTATGCAAGGTGGAAATTTGGCAGCAAGAATACTTTCAATCATCTTTCTGATATTTATTACCTCGTTACCGGCACAGGCTCAAACAGGTAGAATAGCAGGCCGGGTGGTTGATGAATCAAACCATGCCATCACAGGCGCCAGTATTAAAGTGGCCGGCAGCACCGCAGGCACTGTTACTGATGTTGATGGCCATTTTACATTAAACATAAGCGCAAAAGACAGCATTACCATTCAAGTATCTGCAGTGGGCTTCACTGCTAAAACAATAAGTGGTATTATACCCGGATCAACAGAAGATTTAAACATTAACCTTACAGCATCCAGCAATGATTTGCAGGCAGTAACGGTAAAAACTTCTGCACGCAGGGAAAGCACCAATGCGCTTATCAGCTTTCAGAAAAATACAAATGCCGTAGCCCAGGTAATTTCTGCAGAAGCCATAAGACGTTCTCCCGATAAAAATACCGGTGAAGCTTTAAAACGTGTTACAGGCTTATCAATGCAGGAAGGCAAATATATTGTGGTGCGCGGCTTAAGCGACCGCTATAACCAGGCCATGCTTAACGGTGTTTTGTTAAGCAGCACGGAACCCGACAGGAAAACTTTTTCCTTCGATATTTTTCCTTCGTCTATTGTTGAAAATATCATCGTAAATAAAACCTTCATACCTGAATATTCTGCAGAATGGGCAGGCGGTTTAATACAGGTGAATACAAAAGATATTCCTTCAAGGAATTTTATGAACGTGCAGGCGGGTACCAATTTCAACACCAATACCATTGGCAAAGATTTTTATATATATAGAGGCGGAAAGCTTGACTGGCTTGGCATTGATGATGGCACAAGGGCTTTGCCAGGTAACTTCCCCACAAAAAACCAGTTTTCAGTATTAGGCAACAGTGAAAAAACACAGCTCGGCACACCGGTAGCTTCAGGCAGCTGGGCGCCCCAAAAGAAAGGCAGTTTTTTGCCAACACTTGGACAAACTTTCCAGTTTAATTCCGGCTTTGCAAGCAAGGTATTGAAAGATAAAAACCTCGGCGGCGTTATCTCTGTTACCTATAACAGGAGTTTGAGAAATCTTGATTACAACAACAGCTTCTATAATATAGATGGAACAAAAGCCGATCCTTCATTCCGGTATCATAACAACCGTTATTCAAACGATGTTTTATGGGGTGCGTTGGCCAACTTCTCTTTAAAACTTAACAGCAACCATAAGATTTCTTTCAGAAATATTATTAATACAAATTCTTCTGATTATACAACCCTGCGTACAGGTAAAGATTTTGAATCGAATGCACAAACCGGCGAAAACATAAAAGCCTATGAATATGCTTTCAGAAATAATACTTTTTTCAATACGCAGTTAAATGGCGAGCACAATATTCCATCGCTGAAAAGCAAGATTAACTGGTTTGGCAGCTTCACCATTCTCGATCAATATCTTCCCAAACAAAGACGCTTACAATACAACCAGGCAGCAGGAGACGATACGGCGCCATACCTTGCTTTGTTATCAAACACATTGTCCCAAAAAACAGGAAGTATATTTTATTCAGACCTGAATGATTATATATACAATGCCGGCGGCGATATTACTACCAGCTTTAACC
>JAEWJV010000135.1 GCA_023386395.1 Bacteroidota bacterium | reverse complement strand
ACGATAATGTTGACCGTATGGGTAAACCGGTTGATAAAACAAAATGGGGCATGACGCCGCCAACTATCAACGCTTATTATAACCCGTCCAATAATGAAATTGCTTTTCCCGCAGGCATTTTACAGTTCCCGTTCTTTGATGAAAAAGCCGATGATGCGGTAAATTATGGCGGCATTGCTGCTGTTATTGGCCATGAATTAACGCATGGCTTTGATGACCAGGGCAGGCAATATGCTGCAGACGGTAATTTAAAAGACTGGTGGACGGCTGATGATGCAAAAAAATTTACAGCACGTGCAGATAAAGTTGTTGCCCAATACAATGCTTTTACGGTGAATGACAGCCTTCACGTAAACGGCAAACTTACCCTGGGTGAAAATCTTGCAGATCTTGGCGGGCTTAATATTGCTTATGAAGCTTTCAAAAAAACAGAAGAAGGCAGGAGCAATAAAAAGATTGATGGCTTTACATCCGATCAGCGCTTCTTCTTAAGCTGGGCACAGGTTTGGCGATTAAATATCTTACCTGATTTTGCTGCACAACTCATATTAACCGATCCGCATTCACCTGGTATGTACCGCTGCAACGGGCCGGTTAGCAACATAGATGCCTGGTACGCAGCTTTCGATGTGAAACCGGGAGATAAAATGTATAAGCCGGAAAACGAAAGAATTAAAGTGTGGTAACACTGATAAAAAAAGCAGCCTTAGTGCTGCTTTTTTTATCAGTAAATATTAGCCTGAATAGCAAAGAAAAATTATTTTTAACCATCTGAAATTATATTATAAACCGTCAAAAAAATATCTTCATTGTGTTTTACAATAAATGAAATATTCTTATAAAAAATAAAACTATACTAATGAAAAACATTCTTATCCCAACTGATTTTTCTGATGCTTCCTATCGCACAATAGCTTATGGAATTGCATTGTCAAAAACATTAAATGCAGAAAAGATTATTATATACAATGCTTATCAGCCTTATATTTCAGAAGACCCCGAATTCAAGCCGGTCTTGTTAAATGAAATAGATATGTATAAAGAAGTGAGTGAGCAGGCCATGCAAAAGATAAAGGATACATTCCAGGAAAAAATTGATCCTGCTGCACAATTAATATGTGAGGTAGATTATAACGTGGTTGAAGGTGGTATTATAGAGGCAAGTGAAAAATATAATGCCGGTCTTATTGTTATGAATGTAAGCTCAACGGGTGCACTGGAAAATCTTTTATTTGGCAGCACTGCAGTAAGTTTATCAAAACACAGTAAAATACCGGTGCTCATTGTTCCGGCTGAAGCAAAATTTACAAAGCTGGATAAGATATTACTGGCCATTGATCTTAAAAACACAAAAACCACTACTCCTGTCAATCATATCAAAAAGATACTGGACATTACCAATGCGAAATTAGATGCACTGCATGTTTTAGTTCATGAAAAGGATACGGATAATGTTAAAGAAGAAGACATTGAATTTTTAAAGACAAATTTTGCCGGCTATAACACACAATATTATATTGAGCAGGCGCATAGCCTCACAGAAGGCATAAATGATTTTGCAGACAAACATCAATCAGATGTAATCATAATGATACCCAAAAAACGCGGATGGCTGGAAAGTATTTTCAGGCGAAGTGAAAGCAAAATCATAGCGTTTCACAGTCATATTCCTGTGCTGGCTATTCGTGAATGATTATTAACTCCATTAAATGCCGGAAATATTAAACGATATAAAGCTGAAAGACAGTTTAGAGGCCATAAAGAACTTTTACAACAGCGGTGTCACGAAAACTTATTCGTTCAGAAAGCAACAGCTATTAAAGCTGAAAAAAGCCATTCTTGAACACGAGGAAGAATTATATAAGTGCTTATATATTGATCTTAAAAAAAACAAAGAAGAAGCCTGGGTCACAGAAACGGGTTTTGTAATAGCAGAAATAAATGCCGCACTTAAAAACCTGCATAAATGGATGCGCAAAGAAAAAGTACCAACCAATCTTGTTAACCTTCCATCAGCCAGTTATATTATCCCGGAACCCCTGGGCGTTGTACTAATCATCGGCCCGTGGAATTATCCTTTGCAACTTTTATTTGCACCGCTTGTTGGTGCGATTGCCGCAGGCAATTGTATTGTATTAAAACCAAGTGAACTGGCGCCTGCAACAGCATCAGTCATGAAAAAAATAATTGAAACCTGCTTCTCTCCGGGACATGTTTTTTACGTAGAAGGCGATGGCTCCATTGTGGTGCCGCAATTAATGCAGGAATTTATATTCGACCATGTTTTTTTTACAGGCAGTGCAATTGCGGGCAAAGCAGTTTATAAACTTGCCGCAGAAAATTTAGTGCCGGTAACATTGGAGCTTGGCGGTAAATCGCCCTGCATTATTGAAAGCGATGCAGATGTAAAAGTTGCAGCTAAACGTATAGCTGTTACAAAATTCTCCAATGCAGGTCAAATGTGCGTGGCGCCTGATTATTTGTTACTGCACGAAAGTATTAAAGAGGCTTTTTTAAAAACGCTTATTAATACGATTGAAAAATTTTATACAAAAGACGCATTAAGCAGTGATGATTATGGAAAGATCATCAATAAAAAACAGTTCAACCGTTTAATTAAATACCTGGAAGTAGGGAAAACCATTTATGGTGGCAATTATAATAAAGAAAATCTATTTATTCAGCCAACCATTATAGAACACATCAATGTCAATGATGCTTTAATGCAGGATGAAATATTCGGGCCGGTACTCCCTGTAATTACTTTCAGCAATAATGAAGAAGCAAAAGCAATTATTCAGAATAATCCAAACCCGCTGGCTTTTTACGTATTCACGTCCTCTAAACAAAAAGAAAATTACTGGCTTGAAAACATTGCATTTGGTGGCGGCTGTATTAACAATGCAAGCTGGCATTTAACCAACCACAACCTGCCTTTTGGCGGCAGAGGAAAAAGCGGCATGGGGAAATATCATGGCAAATATTCTTTTGACACTTTCAGCCATTTTAAAGCTGTAATGAAAACGCCAACCTGGTTCGACCCTTCGTTGCGTTACCCTCCTTTTAAAGGCAAACTAAATTTGTTTAAAAAAATAATCCGCTGATTAAAACTTCTTAACAAAATCGCTTAGCACTTCTTTGTATTGTCCGGTATTTATTTCAGGTAGCATATACTTAAATGAAGCAGCTTTTTTAAGATGCATTTCAAAATCATCTTCCTGGTTAAAAGTATAACACCAATTTTGTGTAAATAAATGTTGTGCAAGATATTCCTGCTCGGTTTGACCAGGTGTAGGAATAAAAACCGCTTTCTTTTGAAGCGATAAAACTTCCATCACAGTTGTATAACCGCAGCGGCTTATTACAAACTCACTGTGTGCAATGGCATCCTGCATTTCTTCAGTGTTCAAATGATTGAAGACGGTGCAATTGGGTGATATAAATTTCTTTTCGTTTTCGCCGGGCAACCCGCGAACAATAATAAATTTATCCGGTATTCCGGCTGCCAATTCACAAATTTTGTTTTCGAAAATGGACCGTTGCGGTTCAGGCCCGGAGATAATCACAATCCACTTATAGTTTATTGTTGCTGCATCTATTCTTTTTAATCTTGAAAGCGGGCCAATATATTTTGAAGGAATGGCAGGTAATTTTTGCGGATGTGAGAGCGCACCTGCAACATTTAACG
>JAEWJV010000126.1 GCA_023386395.1 Bacteroidota bacterium | reverse complement strand
CGTTAACACCAACAGTAAAACATAAACAAATAAGTATGGATAATATGAATGAAAAAGTTCTTTTCATCGTATGTTTTTTATAATTTTCTGATGTAGCAACTGCATCATTTTTTTTCAATATTTCTTTCTTTACTGTAGCTCGTGAGCTGTTCACTGTAAATGGATCACCATCCCGGGTTCTGCCGCATGTTTTCATTACTCACCACCTCATTATAGGGTATGGGATAGAAATACATTTTCGATTCATCAAAACCTGTTGTAAGCACCGGCTGAATATTATAGACAAAACCATTGGGACTATTAATAATATTCATGGCATGTAAAGGTTGATCGTTGTAAACCCGGCTTGCAATTTTCCAGCGGCGTATATCCCAGTAACGCTGTTCTTCAAATGCAAATTCTTTATGCCTTTCATTGCGGATAACGGTTCGCAATGAATCTTTTGAAATACTGTGATCCAATTCATAAGGATTCAATCCCGCCCTCTGCCTCACTTTTTCCACCGCCGCAAATACATCATCAGAAGGGCCTGCATATTCATTCATAGCTTCTGCATACATCAATAAAATATCTGCATAACGGAAATAGATGAGGTCGTGATAATGATCTTCGTAAGTAGTTGCATTTTCAAAATGCCCCATGAATTTGCGCAGGTAATAACCCGTTTGTGTTTGCACTGTTGCGCCGCCCGGCCTGTTGATGCCACCTATATATGTTTGAATGGCCGTATTTAACCATTGGGCACCATTGTATAATACTGTATAACCTAAACGCGGATCCCTGCTGGCATACGGGTCTTCAGAATTATAACCTGAATTAGGGTCAGTAATCTCAAGGCCGTTTGCCATACCATAAGCATCTACCAATTCCTGTGTTGGACTTGTATTGCCGGAGCCAGGCGCTGTAGCATAATTGATAGGCCCGTTTGTTGTTTCTACTGTTTTGCCAGTTGTATTGGTTTTGGCATAAATAACTTCTTTACTCCGTTGCGAAATAAATATGTCAATAAAATTTTCTTCCAGGTCATAAACGCCCTGGTTTATTATTTCTCTGGCACCATCGGCGGCCAGTTTCCAGCGATTGGCGTCATAATTTTCATAACCATTTAATGAATCGCCTATGTTACCGCCATTGTATAAAGGGCTTGCAGCATATAATAAAACCCGCGCTTTTAAAGCCCTTGCCGCATCTTTTGTAAAGCGGCCATAATTGGCATCATCAACAGGGTCATTTCTCAAACTGTCAACTGCACGGTTACATTCATTTACGATATAATTCACACAGGTTGCAAAAGAACTGCGCGGTATTTCAATATTATCTTCCAGCGTTTTTACCGAATCGCCCAGTAAGGGCACGCCCCCATACCGCCTTACCAGTTCCCAGTAAAAAAAGGCACGCATCACTCTTGCTTCTCCAAACCAGGAACGCTTTTCATTCACGTTCTTTAAAGGCACGGCTCCAAAATTGTTGAGGAAATTCGTAGCCATCCTTATGCCTTTATAACTGCCGGCCCAGGCATCATCGGGATTATTAAAAACAGTTATGCCATTCGTTGCCAGCAGGGTGATGGCTTGTGCTGTTGTTTGCGATGTAACGGCATCATCAGAACCGGCATCCAGCAAATCGCGGCCAATGCGGTTACTTGTAATTTGAGGCAGGGCTGCATAAATGGAAAACAAATACTGGCTTGCATAAATACCGTTCGAGTCTTTTGCATCCCATATATAATCGGGCGTAACGGTTTCTACCGGAACGCTCTCATACTTTCTGCAGGAAATGAATGCGGCAAAACAGCCTGCTATAACAATAAATAGAGCAATATTTTTTTTCATAATTCTTCTTACTTAGAACTTAACATTAAGGCCGAAATTGATGATGCGCTGGTTAGGGTATACCTGTCCATATACTTCCGGGTCAACACGATCAAAAGCTGCATGTGTAAACAGGTTAAGGCCATTGGCAAACACCCTTATCTGCGTCATCTTTAAACGGTTAACCAGTTTATAAGGCAGTGAATAACCGATCTCCGCATTTTTTAAACGGAAGTAATTACCATTGCGCATCCAGTAGCTGCTCCAAAGATCATTGTTGGCATTAGAGCCGGGCGTAAGCCTCGGAAATGCAGACGCAGTGCTGGTTTCCGGTGTCCATCTTCCAATTATATAGGTATAGGCCTGCTGTGTACCAGAACCGAATGAATAATCCGTAAGCAAATATTTCCTGTTGGCAACACCCTGCAGCAATACGTTTATATCAAAGCCTTTATAGCTGATGCTGGCCGTTACGCCATAAAACATTAAAGGCTTTGATTCACCAATAGCCGTTTGATCGTATTGATTGATCAAACCATCACCATTCAGATCTTTATATTTTATATCGCCGGGCTGCAGCGTATAGCCTGCAGGGGCTGCGGCTGTCTCTGCCTCCGCTTGTGTTTGAATAAGCCCTTCCGCTATATAACCAAACTCAATTCCCACACGCTGGCCGGTACGTTTATTCCAGGAGTATGCCTGTTCTATTTCATCGCTATAAATAACCTTTGATTGCTGTGATGAAATATTGCCGGAAATAGCATAATTAAAATCCTTGAAATGGTTTTGATAAGTGGCCTGCACTTCAATGCCTGAATAG
>JAEWJV010000110.1 GCA_023386395.1 Bacteroidota bacterium | reverse complement strand
AAGCTGCAGACACCAATGGCGCTGCCGCCATGTTTGAATTTACCGTTCCTGCCGGTGCAAAAACGCCGCTGCCACATTACCACGAACACTACGATGAAACTATCTATGGGTTATCGGGCGTGTTAACTTTTACGGTAGATGGTAAGGTAACAGATATTAATCCGGGTGAAACCTGGTTCATACCACGCGGGACAGTTCATGGCTTTGACAATTTAAAACAAAATGATGCTAAAGGGTTAACCATAATTACCCCTGCATTGCTTGGGCCTGTTTTCTTTAGAGAGGTGGCCGATATAGTAAACCAGCCAGGTGCTCCTGATCTTAAAAAGCTGGGAATGGTAATGACAAAACATGGGCTTGTGCCTGTTGTGCCCCAAAAATAATGCTGCACCAGATTTATTTTCAATACATCTGAAAGACAGCAGCAACAAAAAATTAAACTTATAAAAAGCCTTTATGGACAAATATCTGACAATGTTCTCTGAACATTTGGACGTAACGTTTAAACCTGAAATACTGTTTCCGGATAAAGAAGTTCATTTCAAAGAATGGATACAACGGAAATTCAGTGCAGCAAAGCACAGGGAGAAAAACAACAAAAAAAGATCAATAATAAACAATACACCTGAAGCAGGACTGGTTCTCTGATCTGCACCAAATACACGGGAAGCAAATCTTAATAGCAGTATAACCGCATCTTCGGGGCACAGCCACCGCTTTGTAATGTATTCTGCCGCCGCTACAGTGTAATTGAATACTTACTGCACTTCGCATTCAGCCGCTAAGATTGTCGCATTCGCACAACAGTAAAACCATTTTCACCGCCGAGCTTTACAATAATTAAACATCACTTATTATGAGAAAAATAATTGTGCTGTCATTTATTACATTAGATGGCGTAATGCAGGCACCCGGTATGCCGGATGAAGATACTTCCGATGGTTTTAAATATGGCGGCTGGTGCGCACCTTATTTCTACAAAGCCGACGAAGCAGCCGGTGCATTCATGGCAAAATATATGCAACCCGCAGACCTGCTTTTGGGTAGAAGAACGTTTGAATTCTTTGCTTCCTACTGGCCGCAACATGGAGATATGTGGCCAGGTATAAACGAAGTGACCAAATATGCCGTGAGCACCACGGTAAGTAAGTCGGACTGGAATAATTCGGCATTCCTGAAAAACGTGGATGATATTAAAAAACTCAGGAATTCAGAAGGCGGCGATATACAGGTACACGGCAGCGGCAACCTGGTGCATACACTGCTTAAACACGACCTGGTGGATGAACTGTGGCTTAAAACTTTTCCACTTACGTTAGGAAAAGGCAAGCGTTTATTTGGTGAAGACATCACGCCTGCAGCCTTTGCTGTAACCGATAGCTTAATTACGCCAAACGGTGTAATCTTCGCGAACTATAAACGCGCCGGTGAAGTGAAAACAGGCACCGTAGGTGGCTGATAAATCAATAAAAATCGTTTCATAAGAAAGATAAAAGCTTTGTGCCGCTGTTGGTGTTTACTGGCAGGCCAAAGCTTTTTCCGGTTATTGTAGTGCTTTACTAACAGCGGGCTTTAATTTCAACCTGCAATTTTATAACATCGCCTTTCAATTCATTTCATTGCTATAATTTTAGCCCTTATCAATTACAAAAAATGCAGGCAATTGCTTTTGATGTCAGAACCGTAAATGTAATACGCTACGTGGTGCCACTGCGCGAAGGCGGCTCGCTGCCAGCCATTGCAGAAGCGGATGACGGCTTTATGTACGTGGTAAAATTTAAAGGCGCCGGCCAGGGCAAAAAAGCACTTATTGCAGAATTGATTGGCGGCCTGCTGGCTAAAATACTCGGGCTAAAAGTGCCTGAAATAGTTTTTGCCAACCTCGATGCTGCATTTGGCAGAACAGAGCCCGATGAAGAAATCCAGGACCTTTTAAAGGCCAGCACGGGTTTGAATATGGGGCTGCATTATCTTCCCGGCGCTGTTACATTTGATGCGGCTGTTACGCCGGTGGATGAAATGCCGGCGTCAAAGATTGTGTGGCTGGATTGTTTTATCTGCAATGTTGACCGCACAGCACGCAATACCAACATGCTTGTATGGAACAGGGAATTATGGCTGATAGATCATGGCGCTTCTTTATATTTTCATCATGCATGGCAGCGTTTTTTAAAGAATGCGCAGCGGCCTTTTGAGCAGGTGAAAGATCATGTGCTGTTGAAATACGCATCAAGGCTTGAAGATGTTGATGCATTGTTTCATACAATATTAAATGATGAGATCATTGACGCAATAGTAGAATTAATTCCTTCTGCATGGCTTGAAGAAAACGACAGCGATGAAACGCCGGAAATAAAAAGGAATATATATGCACAGTTTTTAAAAGCGAGGTTGGCCGCATCAGCCATTTTTATAAAAGAAGCAATACATGCAAGAGAAACTATTATTTGAATATGCCGTTATACGGGTGGTGCCGCGTGTGGAGCGTCAGGAATTCTTTAATGTGGGTGTAATTATGTATTGTGCTGCCGCCGGTTTTTTGCAAACAAAATATGAGCTGAATAAAAAAAAGATAGCTGCTTTTTGTGAAGAGATTGATATAGATGACCTGCAAAAAAGGTTGCTTGTTTTTGAACAGATTTGTAAAGCCGATAAAAGCGCCGGCCCTATCGCAGCCTTGCCGCTGGCCGGGCGGTTCAGGTGGTTAACGGCCGTGAGGAGCACGATTGTACAAACATCGCCGGTACATCCGGGTTTTTCTGATAATCTTGAAGCAACACTGAATAAACTTTTTGAAACGCTGGTGTTGTAAGACCGGGATCTCATTACATTAAGAGAGTTGCTACCGGTCTGACGCTTTTGAAGCGTCTGACCGGTTAACTAACATAATACTTGGCAGGATTTTTTTACATGGTAGTATATGAGAAAATTCTATCTCTTTTTTCCACAGTTTTTAATCTGTCTCGCTGCCTGCCATTTTGTTATTGCACAAACAACTGTTGATACAACCAGGCCCTGGAAAAAAATCATTCCCGGTGCTGAATACGAAGCAGGCGGTTTTAAACGCTGGCTATGGGGAGATAATTACAGGGATGAATGGATAATGCCTGCCACCATCCGTGTATTGAATCTTGACAGTACCGCTGCCAGCTTTAAAATACTTTCCACCGGTATTAATAATAATTTACTGAACCTGCATGTGCAAAATGCAGCCGGCAAAGAATATTTAATAAGGCCGGTTGATAAACATTTGGGGAAAATTCTTCCTGAACTTTTCCGCAAAACGTTTGTTGAACAAAGGTTAACAGATGGAGGCTCTGCCTCTAATCCTTATGCCGGTGCGCCTGTGCCAATGCTGGCAAAAGCTGCGGGTATTTATTCGGCAAATATTTCTTACCGGTACGTGCCCCGCCAACCACTGCTTGGTGAATACAACAATATATTCGGTAATAAATTTTTTGTATTTGAAGAACTCGTACCGGGCAATTTTGAAAACTATATTACAACAACGGTTTTACTGGATACATTAAACAGCAATACCAATATTAGCATTGATGAAAAAGCATTGATAAAAGCAAGGTTGTTCGATATGTTTTTAAACGACTGGAACAGGCCTGAGCAAAACTGGCTTTGGGGCAAAACAATAAGCGGCGAAAAAACGGTATATATTCCTTTACCCGTTAACCGCGACCAGGCGCTTTCCAATTATGACGGGCTATTG
>JAEWJV010000031.1 GCA_023386395.1 Bacteroidota bacterium | reverse complement strand
CAAACAAACCATATTGAAACAATAAGGATTAAAATATTCCAGCGCTTTCTTGTAAAAATCTGGCGGCGGAAAATGAATACAATCAGCGCAGCAATCAGCGTTAATAGTATGGCCAGCAGGTTTTTTTCAACCAATAAAGTGGCTACCACCAATGCACCGAAGGAGAAACCGATAACAAGAATAATTCCGGGCAAGCCTTCACGGTACATTACTATAAAAAAACTGAGATATACTAATGCCAGGCCTGTTTCATTTTGAAGTACAGAAATAGCTGCCGGCAGCATGGCAATGGCGCCTGCAATAACCTGCGATTGCAGTTTGCTGAAATCCATGTTTAGCTGGGAAAGATATTTTGCAAGGGCAAGTGCCGTAAATATCTTACATAATTCTGCAGGCTGAAGATTAAAGCCGCCGCCTAAGGGGATCCAGCTTTTGGAACCATTCACATCTTTACCTAAAACAAAAACCGAAAGCATGAGCAAAATGCCGAATACATACAACAAATTGGCAAATGCAGGATAGAGCTTGCTGTCGCTTAAAATAATAAAAGTAGCCACCATTACCGACAGGCCTGCAAAAAGCAATTGTTTGCTGTAATTTGTTTGACCCTGGAAAAAAGAAGATGGTGTATAAGTTGCCGGGTTATATTCAGCCATGAAAATGCAAAGAATACCAATGCAAACCAGTACGGCATACAGCCACACCGTAAGCCAGTCAACACCTCTTGAAACTGATTTTGGAATTGCCCTGCTCATGATTAATTTTTAGGTTTAGCCTTTCGTTTTTCGTCCGGCGTTTGTATAGCCGGTTTATTTTTCACCGGTATAGTATCGCCATTGCCTTTACGGTTAGGCTCGGCTTCGGGATCATACTGTACCTGCCTGCTTGTTTCAAGGTTATTCTGGAAAACAGGCGCTGCATCCGCATTTATTTTCTGGGCCTGTTTTGCCAGCTTGATAGAATCCTTTTTATGATACCATTGTTTTATGGCAGCAGGAATAAGATCAGCACTGGCTATTCTTTCTACTTCCGGTTTACGCTTTTCAGAAATAGAATCTTTTAAATACTGTTCCATCATAAGTGAGGCAATTGGCGCTGCCCAGGTGGCGCCAAAACCTGCATTTTCTACCACAACACAAATAGCTATTTTGGGGTCCTCCATAGGTGCAAAGGCAACAAATAATGAGTGGTCTTTACCATGCGGATTTTGTGCCGTACCTGTTTTAGCGCAAATGTTGACACCTTCAATCTGAGCCCTTCTTGCAGTACCAAATTCGGCCACATCGTGCATGCCTAATTGCACCACGCTAAACGAAGCGTCAGAAATATGTTCAAGTGGCGTATGTTTAATTCTGTACTTACCAACAAACTGAGAATCTGTCACTGTTTCATTCTCGATGCTGTCAACAAAATGTGGCGTATAGTAATAACCTTTATTGGCGATGATGCACATGGCATTAGCCATCTGCAGGGGTGTGGCCAGCATCCTGTCCTGTCCTATACCTAAAGTAACCATATTACAACTATTCCACCTGTTGCCGCCAAAGTCGCGGTTGTAACCGGATGTATCGGGAATATTTCCATCGTCCTCGCTTGGTATATCAATATTGAGATCAACGCCGTAACCAAAAGCATTCATGTAGTGTTGCCACTGTGTATAGCCCATGCGCACATTTGGATATTTTTTGTTGTCAACAATAAGCCTGAAAACATTGCTGAAATACGAGTTGCACGACCAGGCAATGGCGGTACGCAGGTCTTTGGAGTGGCCGCTCCAATGCTCGGTACATCTTACAGGCCTGCCGCAGGCATAGTAAGCGCCACTGCACGGGTAACCATAAGATGGCGTAATTACACCTTCGTCCAGCGCAATCAATGCATCTAATGGTTTAAAAGTTGAGCCTGGCGGGTACTGCCCTTTTATGGCCCTGTTTAATAAAGGCCGGGCAGTATCTAAAATTAGCCTTCCAAAATTTTTACGGCGCTGGGAGCCGGTAAGCATAACCGGATCGTACGACGGCGCTGTAGCCATAGCCAGTATACCACCGGTTTTAGGATTGATGGCAACCGCGCTGCCTATTTTATTCTGCAATAGCTTTTCGGCAAGTATTTGCAGGTTAACATCCATGCTGGTGTATAAGTTGCGTCCCGCAATGGCTGCCGTATCGAAAATGCCATTGTTGTAAGAGCCTTGAATCCTGTTTTTATTGTCGCGTATAAACCGCTTCACGCCGCGCTGTCCCATTAATACTTTTTCGTAGCTCCGTTCGAGGCCTGTCATACCCGCATAATCGCCTGCTTCGTATCCTTCTGCTGCATGTCTTTTCAAAAAGCTGCTGTCAACTTCACCAAGATACCCCAGAACATTTGCAGCCGAATGAAAGGGGTAAGCCCTTACAGGTCTTTCAACAATATTAAACCCGGGAAATTTATACATGTTCTCATTCAGCCGGGCAAAAGCCTCGTCGCTTATAAGCGGTTCAAAAATACCCGGTTTATAACGCGAATTCCTGATAATGGCCGTAATAATACGTTTATGATATTCCGCCGTATCAATACCAAGTATATCGCAAAGGGCCATTGTATCAATGCCCCTGGCTTCATAGGGTGTTACCATCAGGTCATACATAATGGTATTTTCAAGAATAGCCTTGCCCCGGCGGTCATATACAATACCGCGGTCGGGATAAATTACCTTCCGGTAAATAGCATTGTTTTCCGCCTGCAGTTTATATTCTGTTGAAAATATCTGCAGGTTGAGCAACTGGAATACGATGAGCAGAAAAATAATGATAAAAATAACCTGTATTATCCTGCTCCTGGACTGATTATAAACGGGCATGTATTATTTGTAGATGCTTTAATGTTCTGCTGCAAATTTTATAATAAGAAAATGATAAACAAGGTGAATAAAAGCAAAAATTTTGCACAAAAGAATGGTTAGTGCAAATAGTTCTGCCCCGTATGTGGATAACAGCCATCATTCGGGCACTTAATGAATGATATATTTAAAAATCGCATCTTTAATGGCATACTTACTTGTAAAAAATTACTTTTGCTATCTTAAATTTTAGAGATGAATAAAGGACCCGTTTCGCAATTTATACAGCATCACTACCGCCATTTTAATGCTGCCGCTTTAATGGATGCAGCTAAAGGTTATGAGGCGCATTTGAAGGAAGGTGGTAAAATGATGGTTACGCTTGCCGGCGCCATGAGCACAGCCGAACTTGGTATTTCCCTGGCCGAAATGATACGGCAGGGAAAAATTGATATTATCAGTTGCACCGGGGCTAACCTGGAAGAAGATGTAATGAATCTTGTAGCGCATAACAGTTATAAGCGTGTGCCCAATTACCGTGATCTAACGCCGCAGGAAGAATGGGATTTGCTGGAAAATCATTACAACCGCGTAACCGATACCTGCATTCCTGAAGAAGAGGCTTTTCGCCGTTTGCAAAAACACCTGGTGAAACAATGGAAAGATGCGGAAGCAAAAGGTGAAAGATATTTTCCGCATGAATTTTTATACAAAACCGTTTTAAGCGGTGAGCTTGACCAGTATTTTGAAATTGACAGAAAGGATAGCTGGATCATAGCGGCTGCTGAAAAAAATATCCCCATCATTGTGCCGGGCTGGGAAGACAGTACCACCGGGAACATTTTTGCCAGCTATGTTATAAAGAATGAATTGAAGGCAAGCACCGTAAAAACCGGTATTGAATATATGGTATATTTAACCGAGTGGTATCGTGCTAACAGCGGGGGCAAAGGTGTTGGCTTCTTCCAGATAGGCGGTGGCATTGCGGGCGATTTTCCCATTTGCGTTGTGCCGATGATGTACCAGGACCTTGAATGGCACGATGTGCCTTTCTGGAGTTATTTCTGCCAGATAAGCGACAGCACCACATCATACGGTTCTTATTCAGGCGCTGTGCCGAACGAAAAAATAACCTGGGGTAAATTAGATATTCATACGCCAAAGTTTATTGTAGAAAGCGATGCCACCATTGTTGCGCCTTTAATATTTGCGTGGATATTAGGGTGGTAGAAGGTTGAGCAGTTGATTGGTTGAACGCGGTCAGACGCTTCAAAAGCGTCAGACCGGTAGCAGAAAGACGGGCTATCTTAAGATAGCTGATAAAGCCGTCATGAAAATATACAGTACAAGGGAGTGACACAACCGTGCTTAATCGCAGTTCAATAGCTGGTAACAAAATATCTTTAATACACCGCAAGGTTTAAAAAAAGCCTATGAATATAGAAGAATTATTCCTGGAAGCTGAAGCAGATATTAAGAAAAACGCTCACGTGGATGCATTGCGCAAGTATGAAACTATTTTATATGACGAGCCCAATCATGCGCCTACGCATAACTCACTTGGCTGGATATATAAAACACAGTTTGACGATTATAAAAAAGCGGAAATGCATTTTCGTGCTGCCATGAGAAGCGAACCGAATTATCCGCATCCGTATTTTCATTATGCGGTATTGTTAACTGACATGGAACGTTATGATGAACTGAAAAAACACTTGGATAAATGTCTTGCCGTTCCAACCATTGAGAAATCGTGGGTGTATTATCGCTTTGGGATTGCTGAAGAATTGAAGATGAATTTTGATGTAGCAATTAGTTGTTTTGAGAAAGCCATTCTTAATTCGCTGAATGATGATAAAATAAAAGATTACCATGCAGATATTGAACGTTGCAGAAAGAAGATAGAGATAATGGTTAATCGTAAAGAATGGCAGCAAAACAAGCCGGAGCCTGAAGCACAGCAATTCAATTAATGATGTCGCAATCAACCTTATACTTGCCGTAATCTGCCATTTATATTTTTTTATTAAGTATGATGTTTGCATTATAATTACTAACAATAAAATTTCAACAATGCAAACGAACAAAAAAACAAACATTACAGTAGAAGCAACCATAAATGTGCCGGTTGAAAAAGCCTGGGAATATTTTACAAACCCAGAACATATTACCAAATGGAATTTTGCTTCCGATGACTGGCATTGTCCTGAATCAACGAATGATTTGCGACCCGGCGGCAAACTCTTCGCCAGGATGGAAGCCAAAGACGAAAGTTTTGGATTTGATTTTGAGGCTGTGTATAATACCGTTGAACCCCATGAAAAAATAGAATATACAATTGCCGATGGCAGAAAGGTGCGTATTGATTTTAAGCCCCAAGGGCGTGCAACACATGTTACAGAAACATTTGAAGCAGAAGATACCAATTCTCTTGACATGCAAAAAGCAGGCTGGCAGGCAATAATGGATAATTATAAAAAATACACTGAAAAAATTAATTGAACCATCAGGAAAGCCTGGCATTAATGCCGGGTTTCTTATTAAATAAAATGGAATTACTCCTCAACTAAACCATCTATCCAATTAAAAAAAAGAAATTCGCCTGTGCCTTTATTTTATCAGCATACTATAAATGAAACCACTAAGCTTGGAATATGGCATATTGAAGAAGAAGAAGATTTTTTTCTTGCAAAAGTTCCGCTGCAAAAAAGCATAACGCATCCGCATAAACGTTTGCAGCATTTGGCGGGAAGATATTTGCTTCAATATTTGTTTCCTGATTTTCCATATGCTGAAATTTTAATTGCCGATACCAGAAAACCGTATTTACCCAACGACCGTTATCATTTCTCTATTTCGCATTGCGGCAACTATGCTGCTGCTATTGTAAGCTCCACACATCGCGTGGGAATTGATATTGAAATTCCAACGGAAAAAATTGAACGTGTTGCACATAAGTTTGTAAGTGAGGGAGAATGGGCGTTTTTGTCCATAGGCCATAGACCATGGTCCATGGAAGAAAAGCTACCGGTCATTGACCGTGGACTATTGACTGTTCTATGGAGCGCCAAAGAATCTTTGTTTAAATGGTATAGTTTAGGCCAGGTTGATTTCAGGGAGAATATGCAGCTTATTCAACCGGTTAGAAAAAGTAATGGGAATTTATTACTGCCGTTTGTGTTTAAAAAGAATGAACCTGTTTACTTAACTATAACTGCGAGAATTTTTGATGAGATTGTGTTGAGTTGGGCTATATAAATCCTGAAACAAAAAAAGCCGGTGTAAACCGGCATTTAGTTTTCTGCAAGGGCGGACTCGTATTGTTAGCAACGGACCATACTTTCCAGCGCAAAATAAGGTTCCTGTAAATTTATCATGCACTTAAGGTAAGTATAAGATGTAATTATTAAATGGTTGAAGTTGCTTATTAAACGGTGTTTTTACTTACAAGGAAACACATCCCTAAAAAAATTCACTATAATAGAAAAGAAAAAAATGATCAGGCAGCAGCGAGCCTGCTTTTGCGGTAACCGTAAGAAAAATAAATGATGAGGCCAAGCGATAGCCATCCGCCAAACCATGCCCAGTTCATACCCGTCATGCCGGTAAGCAAATACATGCAGGTGGATAAACCAAGCAAGGGTATAAGCGACCAGTTTTTGAAAAAAGCTGTAATAGCCAGTACTATCATAATACACCAGAAAATGATGCTGGAAATATTGAATGAAGCATTCTCTCCTGTTATATTGAAAAGTTGGGCAAAATAATTATCTGCGGCAAAATGCGCAATAATCATAGCGGCTGCAACAATGAGCGGGAATAAAATTTTTGAATTGATGTAAGGCATATTGAATTTACCCGGCAGCTTTTCTTTCACAGGAATCAGCAATACGCCGCCGCAAACCAATACAAATGCAAACAACGTGGCGATGCTGGTGAAATCAAGCACAAAATCTTTATCGGTAAATAAAATAGGAGCGCCTACAGC
>JAEWJV010000568.1 GCA_023386395.1 Bacteroidota bacterium | reverse complement strand
TAAAGCAGGCACTGCAGCTTGACTGGCTGTATAAAGCCACCACAAAATATTATGGCAGCGAAGGCCAGGAAAGCATAGACCCCGTAGTCTTCTTTAAAATATGTTTGGTGGGATATATCAATAACATCATTAGTGATAGAAAACTTGTATCCTTTTGTTCAGACAGTTTAAGTATACGTTTGTTTTTAGGGTATGATATAGATGAAGAACTGCCCTGGCACTCCACCATCAGCCGCACCAGACAGTTATATGGAGAAGAAGTTTTCAAACAACTCTTTGAACAGGTATTTGAAAAATGTATGGAGAGCGGCATGATAGCCGGCCATACACAAGCCATCGATGGCGCCTTCTTAAAAGCAAATGCCAGCAAAGACAGCCTTGAAATAAAACATCTAAGCAGCAGCGTAGATGAATACCTGCTGGAAAACATTAAAGCCAATACCTCACCACGCAGGCCGGCCAGCATCAACCGGGCAGCAGAAGACCAGCAGCGTATGCATGGCAACGATGATGAACAAACCAAACAGCTCAAAGACCTGGATACAAGATACCAGCGCCAGGAAAAAAATTATGAAGAAATGCCTGGCAGCGACAGGGGCAAATACCTCAGTAACAAAACCCATTACAGCCCCACCGATCCCGATGCAAGGATAGCTGTAAAGCCAGGTAAACCAAGAGAGCTATACTATAACGGGCAGATAGCCGTAGATACAGCCCATCATGTAATAACGCATGCTCAAAGTTTTACAGCCGATGGAAAAGACTGCAGGGATTTAATAACCATCACTCAACAACTACAATCAAGGCTGCAGCCTCATGGCATGCAAATAGATAAACTGCTGGCCGATGCAGCTTACAGCAGCGGTGAAAACTATCAATACCTTGAACAAAACAATATAACCGCTTACATCCCATTGTTAGGAGGTGCCTTAAGCGGCAGTGAGGGTTTTATTTATGATGAACAAAACGACTGGTATATATGCCGTAACAATAAAATACTCAAAGGCAGCGGTCGCATAGTAGATGATGGCAGAGGCCATGCGGTAAAGAAATATTTTTCCCTGCAAAGCGATTGCAATAATTGTCCATTAAGAAAAAGCTGCATAAGCAATACAGCCAAAACAAAGAAAGTGCAACACAGCATATACAAGGCAGAACTGGAAAGGGCCAAAGCAAGGCAACAAACCGTGAAAGCAAAACTAATGAAGCGCAAACGCAGCAGCACCGTAGAGCCTGTGTGGGGAACGCTCATCAACCACACCGGCATGAAGCGTTTAAACGCAAGGGGCCTTGAAGCAGCCAGTAAAATGCTCATGCTTGCAGCCACCGTTTACAACTTAAAGAAATGGCTGCGCTTTACTTCACCCAAAACAATTGCAAAAGCTGCCTCCGTTATACGAGCAAAATGCAGTGAGCGGTTGCACTTATTAATAAACCACTTTATACAGCTCATTTTAAGCTCAATAGCTGCATTAAATTTTTTGTTTTATAAACCGCTTGTACAAAAGCATTAAAATTTGAAGGCCGGCTTTAATCTCAAATGGCTTTATAGCGCCGCCTTTTTATAATCTTTTCTAAAATTAAGGTTGTGCAACAGTGACCACTGTTGGCGGCTGGTTTATTTTCACTTCAGTATCTGCTTTTTATTCTGAAAATATGTCGAAGATACTGGCAAAAATAACAGAATAGAAACAACTACTAATAACACAATATGTGCAATCAATTGAAATGAGGAATTTAAAGCGCCGATTATTATATGCGAAAGAATCCAGGCAATTGACAGCCATCTTCCAGAGTTGTTTGCACGAAGTAAAAGGATGCCGCAAACAATTGCTAAGATTCTTAAAAGTTGTACTAAAAGCACCACATACAATTTTTCACTTGTTTCAAAAAAGTCACTTATATGGCTTGAGAATCCGGCTACTCCAACAATAATGAATAGAATGGCGACAATAAGAATAGGTAATGGACGACCTTTCATACCTGCATGTTTTAGATTTTAGTTTGTATCATCCACTGATGTCCAAACAGGTCTTGAATATTTCCCTGCCTGTAGCCATAATCATAATCCTCGGCAGGACTTAACAGAGTTGCACCGGCTTGTAATGCTTTATCTATAACGTTGTCCACATCCTCAACAAAAAGACCTATAAGAGTTGTCACGCCTTTAATTTTATTTGGATCAAGTTGTCCTTTTGCTGGTCGCTCCTCGTGCAAGTGAAAAATACTACCATTTATAGAAAGTTCAGCAACATGAACGCTACCATCATCGTTTCGCAAAAGTTTGGTTTCAACTGCTCCAAATGCTCTAAAGTAGAAAGATATATCTGCGACGCCACTGGGGATAAAGAGTTGTGGTGCAAAAAATGTCTTGTTGGTTGTTAATGTCATGATTGCCAATCTTATTTGATTTAATTTAATCAGTTCAATGTTAACGGCGTCCGAAAAACTTGCCGCCAACGGCCAGGGCTTTGCGCAGGTGGGGAATTCAACGTTCCGTCCGAACTGCTGATGATAGCAGCACAAATGCTGATGTTTGTTCCGTCTGGCGCACTTGCGCAAAACCCATTGTTGGCTGTCTGTGCTTTTTTAAAAGTCATTATTCTTAAAATTTACTTTTAAACAATTCGCTTAACTTTTTATCTAATGCTGCTTCATCATCGGTACCACTGTAACGTCCAACAATTACTCCTGTTTTATCTATTAAAATTTTAGTGGGAAAAATCTGAACCCCAAACTTTTTAACTATAGATAATGAGTCTTTTATTTTTTGGCCGGAATTATTAAGCGGGCTACTCAAGACATTGTACCAAATGCTTGTTTCATCTTTTTTTACTGCTGCCCTCCAGGCAATGCCAGAAGTATCATATTCCTCGGCCACTCCAATAATTTCTAATCCCGATTCATGATATTTCTTAAATAACTTTATAAGATGTGGGGTACTTTCTCTGCATGGCACACACCAACTACCCCAAAAATCCAGCAATACATATTTCCCTTTGAAATCTGAGAGGCTTATTTTCTTGCCATCAATATCTGACGCCTCAAATTCTTTTGCTTTTGTACCTACTGAACTATTTTCTATTTCATCTATTTTCTCTTTTACTTCTTTTCCGCTAGAACTATTTTGAATGGAAGGTGTAAGTTTTGCATAAAGTGATTTCACTGAATCTATCGGCCATCTTGTTTTGTATAGCGACAATTCAAAAGCACTAACATAAGAACTCGGATGATTGATTATATATTTTCGATTCACGTTTGAAAATTTTTCATAAAGAGAATCAGAGTTTTTGTCTATGACGTCATATTGTTTCTGAAGCATTTCATATTCAAGCTGTGTTTTGGAACCTGTTATTTTCATCTCTTTAAAATGACCATACTCGGCGGTCGCACTCATTATTGTTGGCTCCAAAAAGAAGTCTTTAAAATTTGGATTTTCTGCATCATCCATTATTTTAGAATTCCCTCTCAGCATAGCTAAAGTTGGTTCATTAATACTGCCTTTAAAATAAAAGTTTTCTTGTTTCAGTTCACAGCTATCTATAATTTGTTTTCCATTCTTTTCATATATCAGATAAATTATACCACTTTTTGAGTTTGATATTTTACCCTTTAAAATAAATTCATTTCCCAGGATTTTTTGTGCAGAAACAGAAAGCATGAATAAGCACATTAATATTAAGCAAAGTGTTTGTCGCATTAATTATGATTTATTGAGTTGGCGGAGTGCCAGTTCGCATAGCAGCCAACGCGCTGCTTTATGTTATAAAATACGAAACTACTCAAAAAAGCCGCTATTCAAAATCACCACTTTAATGTTATATAGAATCAATTGTCGTTAGGATAATCCGCCGCTATTCTATAGAACCCATTCCATAAATTATTGAGAGCGCCGAATCTCTCCAGGCTTTTACCTGCATACAAATACGGCCTGCTTATTCTTATAGTAAGATGTTTAAAAATCCTTAGATAATTTCATCTGTGGGAGATGAAGCCCGGCCTAAAAAGATTTTGCGATACGATGTGCTTCCGAAGCAGGAAGGAAACTCCTCAGCAATTTTGTTGTATCACCTGGTAATTGAAAATCCTGCGTCCACAGTTAGTTCTGTTCCCTGTATGTAGGAGGCTTCCTGCGAAGCAAGAAATAATACCGCACTGGCAATTTCTGTAGGTTCACCAAACCTTTTGAAGGGTATGGTTGGGATGATGCTTTGAATAGCGCCTTCAATTTGTTCTGGACTTAAACCTGTGTTGTTAAAACCGTTTGTTTTAATATATCCCGGACTGATGCCATTCACACGAATACCTTTTTCTGTAAGCTCTGCTGCAAAGGTTTTGATAAATGACTGCACGGCTGATTTGGCGGCTGAATACACCGAGAAATTTGCTATCCCCATGCCGGTAACAACAGAAGTGTTTAGCACGATAGCGCTTCCCGGGTTCATGAATGGTAATATTTGTTTTACGGTAAAAAATGTTCCTTTTACCAACATGTTGAACAACTCGTCAAAATGCATTTCATCAGCATATGCAAGGGGTGCAAACTTTCCGTAACCTGCATTGACAAACAGTAAATCAACAGTGTCTGTATATTGTTTTACCTGTTCCTGTAAAAGCAATATGTCTTTCATATCAGCAGCGTTTGAAACAATTCCAAAAGCATTTGTTCCTAATTTTTCTACGGCTTTGTTTACCGTTTTAGCACTTCGCCCTGTGATGATTATTTTACCATTTTCATTAATGAATTGTTGGGCAGTGGCAAAACCCATTCCGTTTGTTCCTCCTGTTATAAGCGCGAACTTGTCTTTAAACCTTTGCATTGTTTTTGTTTTAATTCCGTTGCAAAGATTGGAATGCATGCTGTAGCAGAAAATCCGGAACTTGCTGAATTTCGTAAAAAATAAAGCGGTCAGAAAAAATTTATCTTGCTTTTATTAGTTCGGTTGGTGTTTGCCCGAATTGTTTTTTGAAAGCAAAAGAAAAATGAGATAGGTTTTCAAAACCTGTTTCTAAATATACGTCAACCGGTTTTTTGTTTTTTTCAGTAAGTTGGTAATGTGCCAATTCCAGGCGTTTTTGTGTCAGCCATCGCTGTAGCGTTGTGTTGTAAATCTTATGGAAATCCCGGTTGCTTGTCTAACTTTTTCGTATATCTTCAATTTCGTTTTTAATAAAAGCCGCACAGGCTTCGTTACCATTTGAGAATGTAAGTGCCTCCTGCTTTTTTTATATGGATAATAGTAGACACTATATTTTTTACCAGCTTTTTCAAAAACCCAACCTTTACCTGTTCTTTTATTTTCCGACCAGGCTAGCCAATCTGTAATAACTTCCGGTTGTTTATTTATTGCATTTAAAATGTCAAGGTTGGTTATTTGATTGTTGCATTTAAAATAACCACTTTGTTTCAAGATTTCAAAGCTTGATATATTCCGATTATGATAAAGTCTTGGCAGAAAAATAATTTCCTGCAGCAGCTTGCCTTTGTCTTCAATCTTATTTTGTTCTTATGAAGGTATGATTGCAATAAAGCACGAATGTTTAGTCTCATATTACTTTTACGTCATTAGAGGTTTCCAATTATATTGTCGGTTGACGGCTAAGATATCTGCAACATTTGAAACAACTAAGTTGATATGATTAAGTTTCATTGTCTGTCACATTACATGTTTACCGTAATAGCGGAGATAATGTAAATACCATTGCATTAATGCAGTGAAGTCCCCATGTATCACCCTGCTTAAACGGAAGTTTTTTAAGTTATTTCCCAATTCTCTATGTCTCCCTTTACAATTTTAAAAATCGGATGCTGGTCAATTTGTTCAATATTGGTCAACCTCTCAAATTTATCTTTATCACGAATCTTTAGTTTATTGAGCAGATGAGCAATTTCATATTTGATTTGCCCGGTTGTTACACACATAACTGAAGGTTCAAAATTCCAGTTAATTTTTTCTTTGTCAAATTTGTAATTCCTCGCCAGTGCTTCATTATAAACAGTTGCCAGATATTGATTGATACTGTCAATTGGCTTGTCAGCTTGTTTGAAGCGGTTAAGTTGAGGATGATTGCGATAGCCTTTGGTTTTGCCTTCAAGAACGTGTTTGGCAAGAAGTGTTTCACGCCACAAAGCCACAAGTCCTTTTGTGTCTAAATACTTTGGATGAATTGACCAGATTCTCATTTGTCTTCTCCAGTTATAGATTTCAGTGAAAGATTTTTAGAATTGAAGCCGGCAAAAATAAAACCTGGAACTGTAATTTTCTTTGCAGGCGCTATGTTCATGGGCGGGTTAGTTGAAATAATTTGTGCTGCCTTTGTGTCAATAAATGCAGTATCAAAAAAGACAAACGTAGTTATGAATTTCATGCGGTGATGTTAGTAGCTACCAATGGATCAAGTATTGGCG
>JAEWJV010000522.1 GCA_023386395.1 Bacteroidota bacterium | reverse complement strand
AGGCCGGTAAGCACATGGAACCCCATTGCTATAAATTTTCAGCATTTATGGCTATTGATAAAAGATGCATGGCGCACGAAAAACTGGAGAGACAAGCTGCGTATATGGTTTATGCCAACCGGCTGGCGGCCAGGCGATGTTGCCGAAAAATACCCCATTTATAAAATTGAGGACCCTTGCAATTTCGAAAAATATAACCCTGCATCATCAATATTATTATATGCATGGAGCTGGGTGCAGTTAAGTGTTTTATTGCTGTTGATTAGCTGGCTGTTTGGTAACCTTGCATTAATTGGCAGCCCGGCCATGTTTATTTATGGCGCATTTATTTTTATTTACGTATATGCATTTACCGAATTAATGAACCGCAATAAATATGCATTGGCGTGGGAATTTTTAAAATGCATAGGCGGCATTGGTGTTATTTATTATTATGGCAACTGGTTTGGCGTCGATGCTGTTTTACCCTGGATAAACATAGCATTAATTGCTTACTTCATCATTGCATTGATGGCAACTGCGTGGTTTGTGTTATATGATTTTAATAAGGGTGGTGTAACTGCCGTTAAAACTATTGCTGCACAGAACGCGTGATCAGTCTTTTGAAAAATATTTTATCTCTTCTTCCAAATTCAAATAAGGGTGCCGTTGCAAAATATCTTTTGCTTTTTCCAGTTGTTGCTGCAAAAACTTTTTATGTAAGGATGATTGCGGGTTGAAAGGTTTATGTTTTTTGGCAATAACAATTTTCTTTATTTCTTCAACTAATTCTTTTGTTGATTGATTAAAACAGGTTTCAGAAAACTTCTCCAGTACAAATTGTGTTGCTGCATAATTTGGATGCGCTAAATCCACATCGTAAAAACGATAATCCCGCAATACATCAATCACCAGTTCATAGGCCGGGAAATAATACAGCTTGTCAAATTTATTCACCAAATGATGCACGGCTTCTATCAGCCTGGCTTTGCTGCGGTTATTGTCAACTACACCATCTCTTAAATGTCTTACCGGGCTTATGGTAAAAATTATTTTAAGCTTTGGATTGAAATAAAAGAGCCGGTGAATTACGGTATCAAAAGCAGTTACAATTTCTTCAATTGTATTCAGGTGTTTAATAAAATTTTGTGCCGGCGCTTTATGGCAATTAGCCACCTCATTTAATTCAACATAAAATGATGAGTCCTGTACAAGTTTATACGTAAATGCAGAGCCCAATGTTATTATCAACCAATCAGCATTTTTTAAAAAAGCATGCGCCTGTTGCTGGCTGCTATTAATTGCTTTTAAGCATGCCTCTTTATCAATATTTGAAAACCGGCTGTGATGTTGCCAGCTATTCCATGCTTCATTCAAATAAAACAGATCGGTTTCTACGTACTGTTTGTTTTGAATATAGGATAACAGGCTTGCAGCAACGCTTTGCGGATCGAACAAAATACCATTTGGGTTTTGCAGTGTATTGAATTTTGATTCAATTAAAAAGTTGCCGATATGCTCTGTAAAACACGAACCTGTTAATAAGATTTTATCTCTATATGATATAGAAGGCTCAAGCGGCTTGATATTGATGTTTGCAAAAAACTGCATGTATTATATAAAAATTTCGTTTGCAATAGTGATGCTTTTCTGTAAAGCTTCTTCATTCAATTTACCTGTCACATTTTTCTGTTTGAAATATTCAATCATATAAAGTGTATCCATATTACCAACCAATTCATCCTGCGCCATGGGGCAACCACCAATACCTTTTAAAGCACCGTCAAACCTTAAGCACCCGGCATTAAAAGCCGCATCTAATTTATCATCCCTGTTTTGAGTGGATGAATGTAAATGCACGCCAATTTCTATGGAAGGATATTTTTGAATTAAAGTGGAACAAGCGGTTTTTATTTGTTCAGGCGTTGCAACACCAACGGTGTCTGCCAGCGAAATAATTTTTATGTCTCTTTGCACCAATGCATCGGCCCAACGCAATAAAATATCTTCATTATAAGTATCGCCATAAGGATTACCAAATGCCATGCTTAAATAAACAACCAACGTTTTTTTATGCTGCATGCAAACGGATTGAATGGCTTCAACCCGTTGCAAACTTTCTTCAATGGTGCTGTTGGTATTGCGTTGCTGAAATGTTGGTGATATAGAAAAGGGAAAGCCCAAATAAGTAATTGCCTCGTATGCAGCAGCTTCTTTAGCGCCCCTTTCGTTAGCAATAATAGCAAGCAGTTTTGTTTTACTTTCTCCAAATTCCAAATGCCCAATTACTTCCTTCGTATCAGCCATTTGTGGTATGGCTTTTGGCGAAACAAAGCTTCCAAAATCAATGGTATCAAAACCAACCTGCAGCAAGCTGTTGATATAATTTATTTTTTGCTGTGTTGGAATGAAAGCATGCCATCCTTGCATAGCATCCCGCGGGCATTCAATAAGTTTTACGGCATTCATTGTACAAATGTAAAAGCATTGCCGTGATTGTTGCTGCAAACAAAAAAGCATCACACAAACTGCATGATGCTTTTCTTCAATATAAATACAAATTTTATAAAATCTTAATGCCTAAGCCAAATTGAATGGCCTGGCTTTTCCATTTATCAGAGTTGGTTACATCACTAATGTTATTTAAACCAATATTATAGCGGCCATATACTTTAAGCACCCCAACGTTTAATTGTGCGCCCAACACAGCGGCTACATCTCCACCTTTAAAAGCATCAGTTATTTCGTCACCAAGTTTCTGATCTTTATTCATTAACACGCTAAACTGCGGACCAAGCTGGAAAGTAAGCAGCTTGCCTGCATTTATATTAAGCAACACTGGTATACTAAGGTAATTGAGATGAACCTTATCGCCGGGCTTGCTTAGTATTATATCTGATGAATCCTTATAAGTTGTATTTGTTTGGCTGAAAAGCAATTCAGGTTGTATGGCGATTGTTTTGCTTATGCCAAGTTCCGCGTAGGCACCGAGTACATAACCAAAATTATAGCCATCTTTAAATTTTTGCCCATCAACCTTACCAAGGTTAGCGCCTACTTTACCACCGAGGCTAAATGATTGGGCCGATGCTGCAGCAGAAAGGGCAACTATGAAACATAAAGA
Organism: Bacteroidota bacterium; assembly: GCA_023386395.1. Taxonomy (GTDB): domain Bacteria; phylum Bacteroidota; class Bacteroidia; order Chitinophagales; family Chitinophagaceae; genus Parafilimonas. The sequence continues at coordinate 7,934 of JAEWJV010000522.1, read as the reverse complement.
CAAAATGATTTTTTGCATAGAATTGATTTTTGATTTTTAAATCTCTGCTAAAGAGACCGTATTAAAACGTTATAGGTTGCAATAAATTACTTAAAAAAATCCTAAAGCGGTATTATTCTATCTTTTTATGAAGATCACCTTTATAAAGGTCTCCGCGTTTACGTTGCGAGTAAGCATTGATGGAATCAAATAATATCTTATTTAGTTCAGGATGCGTTTGATAATAATCGAAGCTTTTAAAAAAATCATCTTTACTAATCTTATATAGCTGTAAAACCTGCGCCATATAAGCCGTATTAAGTTGTTTAATTGAAGTATCTTTTTCTTTTTGTATGGTTGCATAATTGCCGGCCTGGAGAAGGTCCCACATAACCAGTTTCATTTTGTCAACCGGCATTACATTATCAGGGATTTTTTTATCTTCTGTGCCGCAGGCTGAGAAAACAAACAGAAATGCTATGCAGAATAAATACTTCATTTCATTTCCTGTTTATAAACCCCTGCATTTGAAATATCAATCGATGCTAAAATTTGCGATGCTTCTGTACGGCTTTGCGGATCGGCCTTTTTAAATATGCCAATATATTCCTGCGATTTTCCCTGCACCAAAAACTGTGCAATCATGGTGTTCGGGTTTTGTTGGTTAAAATCCTGCAGTGATGATAAAGATTCAAGCACAGTTGCCCGCGCATTTTCTTCATCATTATACATTTTATCAAGGCCGTCGCGGTAATAACTATAAATAATATCGTGTATATTATTGTACTTGGTATTCACCATATTTTCTGAAAGCCAGTAACGGTTTCTTTGCCCGTCAAAAGGTTTCCATCCGCTTATGCCTTTTGCTTCAGGTGCATTGCTTACAATGTTCTGCGCTTTCAAAAAATAAGGATCACCGGCTTTTGGTGAAAAGGAATCGTAATCAAACCCCAGTATCATATATGCATAATAAGCAAAGATGGCTGTGAGATTGGCGCTTAATGCATCCGTGCCCTGCACCCTGTTTTCATTAAAATTGAGTTGCTGGTATTGAACATATTTAAACTGTATATCCGCATCCTGATAATTAACCAACGCTGTTTGATAAGAAGAATTAAATACCGGCCTTGCCGCCTGAATGGCTAAGCTGGCATTATAAATATTATCAGCATCAGCACTTTTTATGGTAAGAATAAAATTGCATTTTATTTTTTCCTGCGGCTGATATACATCTGAAGTCCATTTGCGGCTGTTTATAAAATTGGTGAGCTGATTTTGCAAAGTTGTAAATACTGATTTATCAACCGCAGTGCCCACCTGCTGCGCCAGCACAACAACTTTAGCCTGGAATTCCTGCGCTTTAATCAGGTTGCAGGTTGCACACATTAATAAAATCAACAAAAATTTACGCATGCATTTTTTTAATAAGAAGGTCAACAATTTTACCGGCAATTTCTTTCTTTGACGCAAGCTCCATTTCAACATTCTCGCCACCGGCTAAAAAAATGGATACTTTATTAGTGTCAAACCCAAAGCCTGCATTCGCATCTTTTAAAGAATTTAAAACAATCATGTCTGCATTTTTCTTTTTCAGCTTGTCAAGCGCATGTTGTTTTTCATTGTTTGTTTCCAGTGCAAAACCCACTAAAAACTGTTGCTTTTTACGGGTGCCTAATGTTGCCAGAATATCGTTTGTTTTAGCCAGTTCAAGCTGCAGGTTGTTGCCTGTTTTCTTTATTTTTTCTGATGCAACTGCTGTCGGTTTATAATCAGCAACAGCCGCCGCCATTATTTCAATATCCATTTCATCATGCAACCGCAAACAGGCATTATACATTTCTTCCGCGGTATTTACATGCACCACATTAATGCCTTTATATTTTGTTTGCTGATGAACAGGGCCGCTTACTACGGTAACATCGGCGCCCTTTTCATATAAACTTTCAGCCAATGCAAAACCCATTTTACCCGATGAATGATTACCTATAAAACGCACAGGATCGAGCGGTTCGTATGTGGGGCCAGCCGTTACAAGCACTTTTTTATTTTGTAATATATCCTGCCTGAAAAACTTTTCTTTCAAGAACAATATGATATTTTCCGGTTCAGCCATTCTGCCTTCGCCAATTAATCCGCTGGCAAGTTCCCCGGATTCCACTTCAATCAAGATATTCCCATATTCTTTTAATGCGGCAATATTTTTTTGGGTGAAAGGATGATGCCACATGTCTTCGTCCATTGCCGGCGCCACTGCCACAGGACAGTTTGATGAAAGATATACGGCCAGCAGCAAATTATCACATTGCCCATGCGCCATTTTTGCAAGCGTATTGCAGCTTAACGGCGCTATCAGCATTACATCGGCCCAGCGTCCAAGCATTACATGATTAGCCCAGCTATCTTCATTAAAAATATCAATCAGTACTTTATTATTGGTAAGCGTTGAAAGCACAAGCGGCGAAACAAAATCTTTTGCTGCCGGCGTCATTATCACTTTAACTTCTGCGCCCTCTTTTACAAGCAGGCGTGCCAGCAGTATAGACTTATAAGCTGCAATGCTTGCGCTTATCCCTAATAAAATTTTTTTTCCTTTAAGCATGTTTCTTAATAAAAAATCCCCCGATGTACCGGGGGATTAAAAGTACGACTTACAGGCTGTTAACGGAAAAGGTCGTCATCATTCTTCCTGTAATAAATTTTTTCATCCAGGAATTCCTGTGTTGCAAGAATAGCAGGATTGGGCATTTTTTCATAAGCCTTTGAAATTTCTATCTGCTCCTTGTTTTCATGAATCTCTTCAAGGCTATCTGTGTGGCTTGCAAATTCTTCCAGCTTATTATGTAATTCTTCTTTAATAGCAATATTTATCTGATTAGCCCTTTTAGCAATGATGGCAATAGACTCATAAAGATTGCCTGTTCTTGATTTAATATCAAACAGGCTCTTTGTTTCAACCGTATTCAGCGTATTAGCGCCGAGTTGTCTCCTTAGTTTGCTCATTATTTCGTGTTTGAAGTTTTTTTAAATTATTTTCTGCCTCTGTTTTATAGTTAACGGCGTCTTCAAGCAATTTGCTCTGCGGAAAACGCTGTTCAAAATCGTTTACATCTGCCACCACTTTCTGGTATCTTTCTCCCTGCTTGTCAACCACACTCATCTCTGCATATTTATAATATGACCTTATGGAGTTTAATGCATAGCTGTCGCTGCTTTCGGAATCCGGATAATCATCCATTAAAACAGAAAAGGCAACACCGGCTGCTTTAAAATATCCCAGGTCGTAATAAAGCTTGGCATTACTAAATTCTTTTAATTCAAGTTTTGCCCTGCATTTATCAATTATATCATTTGCTTCAGCAACTTTCTTTGAATCCGGGTGCGTATTAATAAAAGCCTGCAGCAGCGCCATTGTTTTTATCGTATTTGTCTGATCAAGCTCATATTTTGGCGATTGTTTATAATAAGCCATACAGCGCATAAATTCCGTTTCTTCCACCTTGGCGCTGTTTGGAAAGTTTTCACCATAAGTTTTAAAAAGATTCTCCGCATTCATGTAATCTTTCTGATAGTAGGCTGTATAAGCATATTTATAGTAAATATCTTCAAACCGCGGATCGCCTTTATATAAAGGCAAAAGATCACTGTAAAGCTGTTGCGCTTTAGTGTAATCCTGCTTCACATAATATTGTTCGGCCATTTTAAGCTTGTATTCTTTATCCTTGCTTTTTATAACCTTACCAAACTTGGAGGCGCAGGAAGAAAGCAGCAATAAGCTTAATAAAATGCCAGGTAAAAATTTCATAAAACGTGCAAAGATAGTTTTTTCGGGCAAATTAGGCATCTGTTATTCAGTTTTAGCCAATATATCAGTTAATAAAAAGAAAAATAAGGCAAATCAGGGCGATTAAATCTTCCCGGCTAAACTATTGAAGCGCTTCCATGTCGAAATTTGCATGATGAAGAAACTTTTTCTTGTATTATTTACGTTTTCGCTTTGCGCAGCATTCTCTCAAAATAACGGTGCTGCGGAAAACATCCTGGATAAATCTTCAGCCAAAATAAAATCGGCTAAAGGTATAAATGTTAGCTTCTCTTTAACACAAAAAGATAAACAAAACCAGGTGGTTTCAAATTCCAAAGGCAGTATGAAAATGAAGGGCGATAAATATTACATTAACCAGGATGGTAGCGAAATCTATTGCAATGGCCTGCAGATATGGAATTTCGATGGCCGTGATGAAGTTACAGTTGCTAAAGTTGATAAAGATGATAATGAATTTTCGCCGCCGCAAATTTTAACCGGCTTCAATAAAAAAGATTTTAATATCAGGCTGGTTTCTTCAGCAGGAAATAATTACAAGGTATTATTAACACCCCTGGACAAGCGGCAGAATTTTAAAGAGATTGCACTTTATATAAATAAATCCACCAGCCTTATATCCAAAGCATCAGTCGTTAGCAAAATGAATGACACTATTGAAATTAATTTCAACAGCATTGCATTAAATGCTTCATTTGACGACAGCCAGTTTGTTTTTGATGCAAAAAAACACCCCGGCATAGATATTATTAATAATTAAGCTGATTTTTCGTTGCAGTTTTTTTGCAGCTTTGCCGAATGAATAAAATTATCATTGCTATTGATGGTTATTCTTCCTGTGGCAAAAGCACGCTGGCCAAACAACTGGCTAAAGAGCTGCATTACATTTATGCTGACAGCGGCGCTATGTACAGGGCTATTACGCTATACTTTTTACGCAGTGAAATTCAACATAACAATTTAAATAAAGTAAAAGAGGCTTTAAAAGACATACACCTGGCATTCGCTTTCGATGTGGATGCAGGCCAAAGCATTTTATTTATGAATGATGAGAATATTGAATTGCCCATTCGCGATATGATAATCAGTGAAAAGGTAAGTGAAGTGGCCGCAATAAAAGAAGTGCGGGAATTTGCAGTGGCGCAGCAACAACGAATGGGTTATAATAAAGGTATTGTAATGGATGGGCGGGATATTGGTACTACCGTTTTCCCGCATGCTGAATTGAAAATTTTTATGACTGCAGATATTGCTGTTCGTGTTGAAAGGAGGTTTAAGGAATTATTTGCCGTAAATCCTGCCATTACAATTGAAGAAGTAAAACAAAATCTTGAAATGCGGGATTATATTGACAGCAACCGGGAAATAAGCCCGTTAAGAAAAGCTGAGGATGCGGTTGTTTTAGACAACAGCGACCTTACAATGGCACAGCAATTGAAAATAGCTTTACAATGGGCCAGGGAAAAATTGATTTAGTATAAAAGATGGATGAGGATTTATATTATGCATGAGATAGAACCATTTTATAACTGGAGGCATATATATACTTCGGAGGAAGATCCGAAGTCGCCCTTTTACGGACGTATGTACAGTGAATTTGAATATTCCCAAACGGTTTATAATTATTATATACATCCGCAATGGGATGAGTTTGGCAGCCGCACCTTATACCTGAAAATAATTTATGCAGATTATGAAATGGGTTATGCCATTATTGAAATGATCGGTGAATGGAACGATGCTATTGAAAATGATATAATGACATTAAAACGGGATGTGATTGATGTGATGATGGGCAATGGCATAAACAAGTTCATTCTCATCACAGAAAACGTTTTGAATTTTCATAGCGGCGATAGGGATTATTACCAGGAATGGGCGGAAGAAAATGAAGATTCCGGCGGATGGGCAGTTGCATTAAACATGAGTGAACCTGCCCAATATGATTTTCACAGGAAAAAAATTGACCATTATATCCAGCTGATAGAACTGCATGAATGGCGTGTTTATAAACCCTATCACCTGTTTAAAAAAGTTGACAACTTACTGCATAACAGGCTGCCCGGCTAAACCTGCAACTCATTTTATACAAGTACTTACATAATTTATGTAACCACTTATATATTATCATTTTCTTCACGATTGTATGGCTATTTATACCAATAAAGTGCGTATATTTGCAGCGCCAACATAAAAATTAAATTTTATATGTTGACAAGCATAAAATCAATGCTTTTTAGCTCTTTCGCATTGCCTGCTATATAGAAAGATTTTTTGACAAAATGAACAATTATGAAACACGAAACAGACAATTCGAAAGTGTATCTTGACCATGAAGAACTAAACACACTTGTATTACAAGTACAAGAAACAGTGGCAACCGGAATTAACAACCAGGTTAAAAATACATTCAGTGCTGCTGATCTCTGGAACATTCAAAGAATGAAAACAAGAATACAAAGAAGAAGAACATTATGGAATTAAAAAAAGAGGCGGTTTAAATCGCCTCTTTTTTTTATCAGTTAATGGTAATGCGCCCATTAATTATCTTTATATAGTATAGCTTTTTGTTTTCAAGATAATCGGGTAAAAAAGATGTTTGAGTTAACCGGACCGGTTCAAAATTATAATCATTCGAAACCCTGTAATCATCCCGGGATACATTATTGATAAAAGAAGCCGGGTTTGCAAGCAGCAGTTTCACAAAGTGATATATGGTTTCATATCCCTTATAAACCATATCGCTTGGTTTTGAATAATAAGAACGCATGTAATTTGCCGAGATACTATCTATAAAAGCGCCGCCACGCACATAGTTATAAGGCGTGGTTATCACAATTTGAATTTTGTCAGACGCCAGGCCCGTTGTTCCGTCCATTCCATTCCATGTGGGCATGCCGGCCACTACGCTCGAATAAGTTTCTCCGTTATCATTCAGCGCTTTTATAAGCGCCTGTCCAAAACCTTCATATAAACTCCCGCAAAGAATAATGTTTTGGGTTGTACTGTCCAAATGGTTCAATACATCAGCGGCTGAAAAATTATCCCTTAAAATAACCGTAGAAAAATTGAGTGTTCGTCTTGTATTCAACAATTTAAATTCTTCAGCAATCCTGTCTTCCAGTGAACCGCGACGTGTAAAAAAAACAATTTTCTTACTGCGGTAATTACTTGCGAGATAATTATATACTGCCTGTATATGTGTTTTCCAGGTTGGGTTTACCATTATAAAAAACGGGTTGTTTTCAAGGTAAATATCGTTGGGGAATGTTGCTGAGATCACCGGTATGCTGTTCTTTGCGGAGAACGAAGTAAGCGCTCTCTGTTCTGTTGAATTAGAAATAGAAGCAACTACAAGCGAAAAATTCATAGACTGCATTTGCGCAGTAAGCTGTTCTATAGACTGGCTGGCTTTATGCGTATCATAAATCCACACTTCAATGTTGGCATTCTCTTTTTGCAGGGAATCAATAGCCATCATTACACCGCTGTAAAAATCAAGGCCCGATAAAAAATACTGGGATATTCTTACGTTGCTCAATTTATATTCATAACCGTTAAAAGCAGAATCAAGATTTAAAGGCAATAGTATTGCAACACGCAAAGGCGCCTGCATTGTATCTGCTGCTTTTGAAATGCCGGTTATAAAAACGAAAAGCAGGGCAGGAAGAATTTTTTTAATAGCTGAATGCATAGATCGTAATCGCAAAATCAAATTTAATGCCTATTCCCACTCAATGGTGGCAGGCGGTTTACTGCTTATATCATATACAACACGGTTTATACCGCGAACGCCGTTTATAATTTCGTTTGATACATGGGCGAGAAAATCATAAGGCAAATGTGCCCAGTCTGCAGTCATTCCATCAACTGAAGTCACAGCCCGCAATGCCACGGTATATTCATACGTACGCTCATCGCCCATAACGCCAACACTCTTTACCGGCAATAATATAGCGCCAGCCTGCCATACTTTATTGTACAGGTTATATTCTTTTAACGACCTGATAAAAATATCATCTGCCTGCTGCAGCAGTTTAACTTTCTCTTCAGTTATATCGCTTAATATTCTTATGGCAAGGCCGGTGCCGGGAAAAGGATGCCGGTTAATCATGTCTGCCGGAATACCTAACTC
>JAEWJV010000408.1 GCA_023386395.1 Bacteroidota bacterium | reverse complement strand
CTATAAGATCGGTTGCAGTGCCATTAACATCTGTAACGGAAGCGCCGCTCATATCCAAACTTGTTTTGCCACTGTTTATTGTGCCTTTAAAATTACTGGCGCCGGTTTGAGAAAGATCAAATGAAGTTGCCGTAAAATTCGTTTTTGCATTAGATGCGCCGCTCAGCTCAAATTTTATATTGTTGCCTTTTATGGTTCCATATAAATTACTGGCACCGGAAAGTTCCAGCTTTAAATCACCCACTTTAACAGGATCGGTTATTTCCACGTTGCAGGCGCCGCTCACATTCAGCGATTCGAGCGTGGTAAAAGTTATATAAGCTTTTAAATGTTTATTACTCCAGTTCCAGCCGTTCCAGGCGCCGTTCTGCACAAAAATTTTAAGCACGCCATTTCTTACTTCTGTTTTTATTTTACCTATTGCATCCGGGTCGGTTGAGCTCACTGCAACACCCTGCGTGCTGCCCTGGGAGAGATATAAATTGATAGCGCTTGAAATATCAATCTTTGTAAAAGTGCCTACATTCCTAACCTGAGCATTTGCATCGCGAACTACATTTTGCGCATTTAAAGTAAAGCCGGTTGCCACAAGGAGCAGGCAAAGAATTATCTTTTGCATGATTTGGTTTTTGAATGAAACGAAGATCCCGCAAAAAGGTTACACGCTAATTTAAAATTTCTGCTATAATTTCGCAGCTCAATACCTTACGGTTTAAAACCGTAAGGCTTTATAAAATCCCGGGGTGCTTTCCAAAACAGGAAGGCTGAGATTACACCCGTTGAACCTGAACAGGGTAATACCTGCGAAGGGAAGGTGAGCTTCACTTACAGCTGCACATCCTATAGCATTATTCCTTGTTCCCATTTGTGAAATTAAATTTTGAAGAAAATGAAAAAATTTTTGGGAACAGTTGCATTCTTAAACATCCTTTTTGCAACATCGGCGCAGAACATCAGCGGCACAGTGACCGATAAAAACAACAGCCCGCTGAATGGCTCAACAGTTATTATCAGTACAAAAAATTCCAGGCAATCAGCGCTTACAAATGAAAGCGGATCATTCAATTTTTCAAACCTGAACCCTTCTTTGAATTATAAGCTGGTTATTGAATATGTGGGTAAACAAACGTTTGATACAATTATTACGGCACCACAAAATACAATGCTGCATATTACGCTTGCCGAAGCTTCCGCCTATCTTGAACCGCTTGAAGTACGCGCTGTGCGTGCATCAGACAAAGCGCCCTTCACCAAAACGAATATTACGAAAGATGAGATAGCCAAAATTAATCTCGGGCAGGATTTACCTTTTATACTCAACCAAACGCCATCAGTAACCACCACAACCGATGCAGGTAACGGCGTTGGCTACACGGGCATCCGCATACGCGGCACAGATGCAACAAGAATAAACGTAACACTCAACGGCATTCCATTTAATGATGCGGAAAGCCTGGGTTCCTTTTTTGTTGACCTGCCTGATTTTGTTTCCTCTGCCAATTCAATACAAATACAGCGCGGCGTTGGCACTTCTACCAATGGCTCGGGTGCTTTTGGCGGAACGATCAATATAAGCACCAATGAAGTAAACAGGAAAGCTTATGCTGAATCAGATAATGGTTTTGGTTCATTCAACACATGGAAAAATACAATACGTTTAGGAAGCGGTTTGCTTGGCAATCATTTTACGCTTGATGCAAGGTTGAGCCGCATTGCCAGCGATGGCTATATTGACAGGGCAACAAGCAAGCTTACATCCTTTTATACTTCGGCTGCATATATTGGCAACAAAAACAGTCTGCGTTTAAATATTTTCTCAGGCAAAGAAAAAACATACCAGGCGTGGTATGGCGTGCCACAAGACAGTTTAAAAACCAACAGGCGCTATAATCCCGCGGGCATGGAAAAGGCGGGAGCGCCTTACAACAATCAAACAGATAATTATACGCAAACCCATTACCAGTTATTTTATGATCATACATTCAGCAGCAAATTAAAATTCAATACGGCATTCTTTTTAATTCGCGGTAAAGGTTATTATGAAGAATATAAAGCGGGTGAAAACCTTGGCGATTATGGATTGAGCGATACAGTTGTTACCGATCTCGTAAGGCAGCGCTGGCTCGATAATTATTTTTATGGACAGATACTTTCACTTCAGTATAAAACGCAAAAAGATGAATTAACCATTGGCGGAAGCTGGAATATGTATGATGGCAAACATTATGGCAAAATAACCTGGAGTGAAGCAAAAGTTCCAAACGATTATAAATATTATAATTTACCTGCAAGAAAAACAGATGCCAATATTTATGCGAAATGGATGCACAGCCTTAGTACAAAATGGAACACATTTGCCGATATACAATATCGCTATGTAATGCACAATATGGAAGGCTTTGAAAACAACCATGATTTATTTATAAAAAGAAAATTCAACTTCATTAATCCCAAAGCCGGCATTAATTATAATTATAACGGCTGGAATGCTTACCTGAGTTATGCCCTGGCACATAAAGAGCCTAACCGTGATGATTTTGAAGCAAGCCTGCAGCAACAGCCAGCAGCAGAAACACTGCATGATTTTGAAGCCGCTATAGAACGAAAAAAAAATAAATACAATTTCTCTGCAACGTTGTATTACATGCTGTACAAAAACCAGCTTGTACAAACCGGGCAAATAAATGATGTGGGCAGTTATACAAGAATAAATGTACCCAATAGTTACCGCGCCGGCGTTGAATTGCAGGGTGGCGTTGCCGTTAATAACTGGTTGAATGCAAGCGGTAACATTACTTTCAGCAGCAATAAAATAAAACACTTTACGGAATACATTGATGATTGGGATAATGGCGGGCAAATAACAGTTGAACATTCCAATACCAATATATCCTTCTCTCCTAACACCATTGCAGCCGCAACTGTAACGTTTATTCCTGTAAAGAATATGCAACTGAATTTTGTGAGCAAATATGTTGGCAAACAATACATGGATAATGCCCAAAATGAAAAACGCAAACTCAATGATTATTTTACAGAAGATTTCCGTTTGAATTATTCGCTGTATAAAAAACTATTCCATCAAATTGATTTTATAATTGCCGTAAACAACATATTCAATAAACTGTATGAGCCGAATGGGTATACTTATCCTTATATGTATGAGGATGGTTTAATTAACGATAATTATTATTACCCGGCGGCGGGAACGAATTTTATGATCGGGTTAAATATAAAGCTGTAACAACTATTACTTACTGCTGGTGCACCGGCGCCAGCAGTATAAGTGATATGCCCTTATCAGTTTGAATATCAAGTTCGGCATTTAAAATGCCGGCACGTTCATGTATTTGCTGTATGGTTTGTTCTGTGTTTGTATTTTTAAATGAAGTTGTACCGTTATAAATTTTCAGTAAGATTTTCCTGTTGTGATAATCAATATTAATCAATGTTGGAGTAGCAGCGCCGGCTTCTGTTATGCAACGCAAAGTAGTTTTAAATATCAGGAATATTTCGTGCCGCAGCTTCATATCTGTTTTTAATAAACGAACAGCTTGATCCACTTCCATTTGTATCTGTACGGGATAAGTATTTTGCAAAGCTTCCGCATATTCTTTCATGCGCAGGATTGTTTTATCCATGCTGTCATTCTGAGGGTTTAAAGTCCACATCATATCATTCATGCCATCAATCATGCTGCGGCTTTTGGTGTTTATTTGCTCAATAAAATCTTTCGACATATCAAGATCTTTATCAGCTTTTATCCTGGCCATTTCACTCAGCAGGCTTATATGGTTTAATGTTGTATTTATATCGTTGTGCAGGTTCCTGGCTATTTGCGTGCGCACTTTTTGCAAAGCCTGGATCTTTTTTATCCGCTCTTTGTCAATCCAGTAAAACACAGCAAAAACCAGGAGTATTATCAATCCAAAAAACCACCAGCTAAGCCAAAAAGGAGGAACTACTTTTATATGGAGTTCTGTAACGGCAGTTTCCCGGCCTTCTGTGTTTTCTGCTTTTACTTTAAAAGTATAATTGCCTGCAGGCAGATAATTATAAACTGCTTCATTGAGTGAAGAAGCAGGCTGATAAGCTTTATCGATGTCTTCAAGCATATAATAATAATTCAGCTTGTTTTGAGGCGTAAAATTCAGGGCGCTGAATTCAATGGAAAAAGAAGTGTTATTATATTGAAGAGTGATTGCATGCAGGCCGTTTAAAGAATCGATTGACAAAAACCTGTTGCCCATTTTAAAATTTGTTATCATCACCTTATCCGGCAGGCGCGCAGAAGCCACGGTAAGCGGGTTGAAAACAACAAAATTTTTATCAGTTAAATAAAGAAGCCTTCCATCTTTCAATTTATAATCTCCCGCCGGAACAAAAAGATCATACGTAATACCATCCTTCCTGTCGAAAGTGGAAAATATTTTTTTGGAAAGGTCGAACCTGCATAACTGGTTAGCCATGCCAAGCCAAAGAATACCTTTATCGTCAGCTTCTATGCTTACCACTGTATTTGAGGGCAAACCGTTTTCTGTACTAATGTGTGTTATTCTGTTGGTATTGAGATTAAGTATATCCAAAGCTTCATCTGCTATCAATAGCAGGCTGTCGTTATAAGCATATATATCGTTCACATTATTTGACCAGAGCCCTTCATTGTTCAGATTATTTTTTGAATAATGAAATAGCAATTTATTGGTTGCGGCATCATACTTACTCAGGCCGCCATTTATATAACCCACCCAAACCGCGCCATCTTCACCCGTGTACATTTTCTGAATATAATATCCTTTCCTGCGCTCAACAATTTCATATCCTTTATGAAAATCGCCGTTAGCAGTGTCTATATTCCATTTAACAATACTTCCGCTTTGCAGCCCAAACCAAAGGTTACCGAATTTATCTTCCGTAACTTTTCTTATCGTGCTTCCGGCAAAAGCTTTTTCATGCAGTATTTCCAGGCGTTTCTTTGCTGCATCATATATACCCAGCGAGCCGCCCTGGAAACCCATCCATATTAAACCCGTTTTACTGTGCTCGTGCAGGCACCACATCATGTAATCGCGGGTTAGTTCCTGCAGGCCCGGCAACATAGGTATTGGATTGAAATTATTATCATAACAAAATAAGCCGTTGCCCCAGGTGCTTATGAGAATATTGCCGTTTTTCAGTTCAACCGCCTCGGAAACCGGAGCTTCGTGTGGCTGTGCATCGGTTTGGCGCTGCACTTTATGAACGTCAAAAACCTGCATGTCAGGATTAAACACAAATGCACCATTGTCAGTAGCAATCCATATGTTATGCTGCTGGTCTTCCATCATTTTATATACATGATCGAAGGTTATGCTTTGATCGCCATTATATGCATTTTGTATAAGCTGAAAAGGAGCCAGTTTATCGCCCGTATATTCTGCAATAAAACTTCGCCCATAAAACCATTTGCGGCCATTTTGCTGAAACAGGTTTCCTCCTATTTCCGTATAACCAAAGTTGAATTGCCGGTTTATGCTGTATGTTTCTTTCTTACCGCTTTTTAAACTGAGGTTGTGTATAAACGGCGCCCATGAAACTAACGGCCAGCTATTGTACCATACTGTATCATTAACG
>JAEWJV010000399.1 GCA_023386395.1 Bacteroidota bacterium | reverse complement strand
CGGTTAAGCTTTACAGATAAAGTAACTTTTGGTGGAAAAGATATTGATACGGGTTCGTATGCGCTTTATACAATTCCCGGTGCAAACGAATGGGAAATCATATTAAACAAGGGCTACAATAATTCAGGCACTGACGGTTATAAAGAAAGCGATGATGTGGCACGGTTTAAAGTGCCTGCTGAAAACAGTACCGATCTTAATGTTGAAACATTCACGATTGAATTTCTGAACATTAAAGCCGAAAGCTGTGATCTTGCTTTGATTTGGGGCAATACAATGGTAGTTATTCCCATTACAACAAATTTTAAAGACAAAGTAAGGGCTGGCATTGAAGCTGCTTTAAAAACCGATAAAAAGCCTTATTGGCAGGCTGCCGGTTTTTATTATGAGTATGATAAAGATTATACAAAGGCGTTGGAGAATGTGAACCACGCTATCGAAACCAATAAAGATGCATTCTTTATGTATATGCTGAAAGCGCGTATTCAAAAAGAACTTGGCGATAAAACCGGTGCCAAAGCCAGCGCAGAAAAAACAATAGAGCTGGCCACCACTGCAAAAAATGATGATTATGTAAGGCAGGCGAATGAACTGTTGAAGAGTTTGTAATAATATTTATTTGAAAGTAAAGGGCAGCCGGTATGGCTGCCTTTTTTATTTTAAATAGTTTGATATTGTTTATGTATTTCTTTTAATGCCCGCATCTTCACATATATTTAATACAAGACAGAATTATTTACATGAGAAAACTAATAATGCTAACTGCAATAATTTGTTGCGGCTTCGTTATATCAGCCCAAACAGTAAGCGGCTATGCAAAGCAATGGGAAGAAATTGACTCGCTTATAGTTTTAAAAGACCTGCCTAAAACCGCTTTGGAAAAGGTAAAAGTTTTATATGAAGATGCGAAAGTGAAAGGCTTACACGATGAAATTATTAAAACCTTACTGTACAGGCTAAGCCTTGAAGACAAGACAACAGATGATGATATAAATAATAAAGTTGTTTTACTTAAAGCAGAATTACAAGCCACGAATGATGCGGTTTCACAAGCTATATTATCTGTTATACTGGCTAATACCTTAAAAGATTTTTATTCTCAAAATGCCTGGAAGAACCGTGACCGTAAAGAAACGGATATGAAAGAAGCTGATGTAGCCACATGGAGCAATGCACAATTCAAAGAAGTTATTGATAGCCTGTATGAAATAGCCCTTTTGCCTAAACAAATATTACGGCAAACAAATACCAGTGCTATTAAAGCTCTATTAATAAAAGGCAATATGGCCGGCACAAGGCCCACGTTATACGATTTGCTTGTGCATGAAGCACTTGATTATTATAAAACAGGGCTGGCATATTTATCAAGACCCGCATATACTTTTGAATTAACGGATGTGCATGCCCTGGCAAACGCGAAGGATTTTATGCAGTATAATTTTGTTACAAAGGATACCGCTTCTCATATTTTAAAAACTCTACACTTATACCAGGAGCTGCTGCGGTTTCATAAAAATGATATAGATCCATCAGCTTTTATTGATATAAATCTTGAAAGGATATATTGGGCAAATGCCAGGGCGAACATTGATAGTAAAGAAGCGCTTTATGTGAGTGCCTTATCTGATGCAGCAGGCAGTTTTGCTAATACTAAAGCTGCTGCAGAAGCATGGTATGCTTTAGCAAAACTGGAAGCTGATAAAGCATCATTGTACAATGCCCTATCTGATACAACACACCGTTCCGGTTATATCTCAGCGAAAGAATTAATAGAAGAAAGATTGAAAGCAATGCCTGACTCCTGTTATGGCAACGAAGCCATGAAGTCTTTATTAAGTGATATAGAAAAACCGGAATTAAATACACAGGCAGAATCTGTGAATGTTGTCAATGCACCTTTCAGGCTATTGGTGAATTATAAGAACATTGATACATTATATGCACGTTTGCTTTTGCAAAAGGATATAGATAAAGCTGCCAAAAAGAAACATTATGACCAGTGGAAAGATGTGGCATTATTGTCACCTGTAAAAACATTCATACAGCCGTTGCCGCAAACAAACGATTATCAGCAGCATACTGTTGAAATAAAGGTTGATGCTTTGCCTGCCGGCAAATATTCTATCCTGTTTAGTAATAATAAAGATTTCAACGATCACAAAGATAAACTTGCATTGCAGCCAATAACGGTTTCCAATATTGCTTACCTGCGCAATGGCTTTGATTATTTTGTGGTTGACAGGGAAACAGGGCAGCCTGTTAAGAACGTAAAAGTTACCGGTTCTGCTTCACTACAAAATGAAAAGAATAAAGAATGGCGTAATAAGAAATTTAAAACATTATACACCGATAGCACCGGGCATTTTGCATTACCATTTAATATCAATGCTGGTAATTATGGTAATGTTGACCTTGTATTACAAAAAGGAAGCGACAAACTTGAAACCGGTGATTATGTATATTCTTATCGGAACAGTTATAATAACGATGACGGTGAAGATGATGATTCAACGTATGAAGAAGATAATGCGCAGGTTTATTTTTTTACAGACAGAAGTATTTACAGGCCCGGGCAAACTGTTTTTTATAAGGGTATAGTATTGACCAAAGACAGGAAAACCAAACAGCAAAAACTTTATAATTATACTGACAGCATAGAAGTTGATCTTTACGATGCAAACGACAAACAAATTGATTCCATATTTGTAAGGCTAAATGAGTATGGCTCATTCGCCGGAAAATTTTTATTGCCGCAAACTGCGTTAGCAGGTGAATTTTCAATTGAAACTTTAGACTTTGATGGCGAAACTGAATTTAATGTAGAAGAATATAAACGGCCCACTTTTTATGTTGAGTTTGATACGTTGAAAGGCTCTTATCGTCTTGATGATACAATCTGGGTTACAGGCATTGTAAAATCTTATGCCGGCAGTAATATAAACAATGCACGCATCAGCTATAATATTCAGCGCACGGCAAACTTCCCTTATTCCTACCTGCTTTGGCGAACAAGAATGCCCTATTCATCTGAAACCCAGATTGCAGACAGCAGTATCAGTACAGATGCAAACGGTGTGTTCAAAATAAGTTTTGTTGCAATGCCGGATTCATCAATAGAAAAGCAAACGGAGCCGTTATTTAATTTTAAAGTTGAATTATCTGCTACTGATGCCAATGGTGAAACGAGAGAAAGCTCAACCAGTGTAGTGGTGGGTTATAAATCAATAGTGGTGCAGGCAAATGTTCCTTCTGTTGCCGAAGTAAATAATTTCAAAAGCATTTTTATCACCACAAAAAACAATGCAGATGAAAATATTCCTGCAAATGTTGATATTATTATCAAGCCATTGCAAACGCCTGAAAAAGCATACCGCAAAAGGTTATGGCAGCAGCCCGACCAGTTTATAATGGATAGAAATACGTTTGAGCAATATTTTCCTTACGATGAATACAAAGCGGAAGCAGATTATCATGAATGGGCAAAACTGGATGCTGTTGTAACTGATACTTTCAACACAGGCAATACTTCCAGTTATAAATTGCCTGAACAATTGCGGCAGGGTTGGTATTGTATTGAAGTATCGGCAAAAGATAGATATGGCGATACCATTAAAGATGTTCGTTATATTCAGTTGTATGATATGAATGCTGCGGGACTGCCTTCTCCGCAAACAAATTTCTCACAGAATATAAGTAATACTGGCACTCCCGGTGATAAGGCGCAGTTGCTGCTTGGTACAAGCGACCATGATGTGTTTTTAGTTAAAAAACTCACAAGAGGCAATAAAAATGCGGCGGATTTATTTCAATATATAAATCTCAATAATAATAAAAAACAAATTGAATACGCTATACAGCCCAGCGATCATGGTAACATTGGTTTATACTATGCTTTTATAAAACATAACCGTTTTTATACCGGCGGTATGCAGGTGTATATCGCCAATGAAGTAAAGAAGCTGAATATAACCTATTCAAGTTTTCGGAATAAAACAGAACCGGGCAGCAAAGAAGCCTGGACGGTGCAGGTTGCTAATAATGATGGTGCAAAAGCAGATGCGGAATTATTAACAAGTATGTACGATGCATCCCTTGACCAGTTTAAAAAGCATGAATGGGCTTTGCCTTATCTTAATACAAACAGTTATGTAAGCAATGATTGGGTTGCAGAATTCAATGATATAAGTTCGGATGGAAATTGGATTCAGAATGAGTTTAATATGCCTGAAAAGGTATATGATCGTTTAATAAACTCTGGAAAGGAGTTTTGGAGAATATATGAAATTGAAAGATCAACAAACAACAGCGCAATAAAACAATATCTTCCTATGCTCATTATTGAAAGTAATAAATCAGAGATGATGGCTGGAAAAGCAATGGGTGTTTCTGTAGATTATGATAGGAATTATTCAGCAGCGCCACCTTCAGGGAGATTTGCATTCAACAGCAAAGGTGAATTAAACGATGTTGTTGTAACTGCTTATGGAGTTCAAAGAAAGAAAGATATTACTGGCTCCGTTACCATCGTTACTGGTCAAAATATAACTGATACAACTTACTTCTATACAAAAATTCGTGGCTTAAGCAGTACATCAAACCTTGATGATATTTTGGTGATAATAGACGGTGTTGTCAGCAATAAGAAAATAGATGAGCTTGATGCAAGTTCAATAGACAATGTTCTTGTGCTCAAAGGCAGCGAAGCAACAACTTTGTATGGCGCAAAAGCAGTCAATGGCGCAATCATTATCACTACAAAAGGATTCGCTTTACGTAATGGTAAAAGGGAAGAACAAGAACCACAGGTGCAAATAAGAAAGAACTTTAATGAAACAGCTTTCTTCCACCCGCAATTGCATGCAGACAGTGCCGGGAATTATAGTTTCAGCTTTACTATGCCGGAAGCTTTAACCACGTGGAAATGGATGAGCCTGGCGCATACAAAAGATGCTGCCTTCGGCTTAAAATGGCAGAACATCATCACCCAAAAAAAGTTAATGGTACAACCCGGCCTGCCACGTTTTTTAAGGCAGGGCGATACGATTAATATAACCGCAAAGCTCACTAATCTTAGTGACAGTGTATTAACCGGCAAAGCAGCGCTGCAATTGCTTGATGCCATTAGCAATGAGCCTTTAAATGATGTTTTCAAAATAAACATAGCTGCACAAAACTTTAATGCAGGGCCGGGTAAAAGCACGGTTGTAAATTTCCCGGTTAATATTCCACATGGTTTTACGCACCCGCTTATCGTAAAAATTATAGCGCAGTCGGGCCGGTACAGCGATGGTGAAGAAAGGATATTACCGGTGCTTTCAAACAGGTTACTGGTTACAGAAACGCTTCCTTTATATATGCCCGGCGAAGGATCGAAAACATTCAAATTTGAAAAGCTGCTTAACAATAACTCCTCAACTTTTACTAACGAAAGCCTTACTGTGGAATATACGCCAAACCCTGTTTGGTATGTTGTCCGATCATTGCCTTATCTCATGCAGTTTCCGTATGAATGTGCGGAACAAACTTTCAACCGTTTTTATGCCAATGCTTTGGGCGCATATATTGTTGCGCAAAATCCTTCTATTAAGAATGTATTTAATAAATGGAAGCAGGATACGACGGCAACGAAAAGCAATCTTGAAACAAATCCTGAGCTGAAACAAATCCTGCTAAACGAAACGCCCTGGATTTCGGATGCAGAAGGTGAACAGCAGCAAAAGAGAAATATTGCGTTATTATTCGACACTGCGGGAATGAACAGCAGCATGGAAAATGTATTGCAGCAATTAAAGCAAATGCAAAAAAACAACGGTGCTTTTGCATGGTTTAGCGGCGGTAATGATGACAGGTATATAACGCAATATATTTTAACAGGCATTGGCAAACTGGAGAAGCTGGATGCTATTCCTGCATCGCAACAAAACATGTTGAACGAGATAACAAATAGAGCTTTGTTATATGCAGATAAAGAAGCGGAAAAAGAATATGCAGCACTTACAAAGCGAAAGGCAGATCTTACAAAAGAACAACTAACGCCATTGATGATCCAATACTGGTATATGCGCAGCTTTTTTGGGAAAGTGCAGCAAAAATCATTTCCTGCGGGAACATTGGATTTCTATATAAAGCAAGCTGAACAATACTGGATGAAGCAATCACCTTATCTGCAAGGCATGATTGCACTGGCTTTAAACCGTTTGTTTCCTGTAATAAAACCACTATCAAAATTTAAGAACTCTCAGCTTGATATAATTAAATCACTCAAAGAAAATGCGGTGAACGATATGGAAAAAGGCATGTACTGGAAAAATAGCTCCAGCGGTTATTACTGGTATCAAAGCCCGCTGGAAGCGCAGTCGCTTTTAATAAATGCTTTTGAAGAGATTACGCCCGGCGATACCGGCATCCATGCTATGCGCAGATGGCTTATGCTTAACAAGCAGGCGAACAATTGGGAAACTACAAAAGCTACTGCGGATGCCTGTTATGCTATGTTATCAGGCAATAATATCAATATGCAAAACCTTGCTGTGAATATTAAACTGGGTGATTCGGTTGTTAGCACGATTAATGAAATGCAGCAAATCGGCAACGGTTATATAAAACACCGCATTGATGGAAAAGGTATACGGCCGGCAATGGGTAATATTGAAGTATCTGTTTCAAACCCGGTTGCAAAAAACAATAATTATCCATCGTCTTATGGCGCTGTTTACTGGCAGTATTTTGAGGATATGGATAAAGTAACAGCGGCAACATCGTCTCTTTCTGTCAGCAAAAAATTATTCATGGAAAAGAGTTCCGATAAAGGCAAAATATTACATACCATTAGCGAAAAAGATACGCTGAAAACCGGTGATAAGATTATTATAAGGCTTACCTTAAAAACAGACCGCGATATGGATTATGTTTATCTGAAAGATCTTCGTGCAGCTTCGATGGAGCCTGTGAATGTTTTGAGCGGGTATAAGCGGCAGGATGGTTTTGGCTACTACGAATCAACAAAGGATGCATCTTCTAATTTCTTTATAGACCATCTTTCCAAAGGAACTCATATGGTGGAATACGAGGTTTATGTTACACATACCGGTGTTTTTTCTGCCGGTATCGCGAGTGTTCAGTGTATGTATGCCCCGGAATATTCGGCGCATAGCGGAAGCATAAATATCAAAGCAGGCAACTGATAATTTGGTGTCATCCCTAAATCCATTACAATTTTCCCTTTCCCTGCTATCTTCGCGGCATGGCTATGTATGCGCACGATAAAATTGTGCCTGATGAAAAAAGTGATGCCGCCAAAAAAAAGCAGGTGGCTGAAATGTTTAATTCAATTGCGGGGCGGTACGATTTTTTGAACCGTTTTTTAAGTATTGGGATTGATAAAAGCTGGCGGAAGAAAGCGATTGCTGAATTAAAGGAAATTCATCCGCGAACAATGCTGGACGTTGCTACGGGCACGGCGGATGTTGCTATTACCGCGTATAAAATGCTCAAGCCTGAAAAAATTACCGGTATTGATATTTCCGAAGGCATGCTTGAGCTTGGCCGGAAAAAAATCCAAAATCTTCAGCTTGAAGATAAAATTGAATTACATGTTGGCGACAGCGAAACAATAAACTATGCCGATTCCTCGTTTGATGCAATAACTGTAGCATTTGGTGTACGCAATTTTGAAAACCTTGAAAAGGGCCTTGCTGAAATGCTGCGTGTGTTGAAACCCGGTGGTAAAGTTTCGATACTTGAATTTTCAAAACCCAGGGCATTTATGTTCAAAGGCATTCATAATTTATATATGCGTATTGTGGCGCCTGGTTTTGGGAAAATGTTTGCAAGAAATAAAGAAGCTTATGCCTATCTGAATAATTCGGTGCAGGCTTTTCCAGACAGGGAAAATTTTGCAGCAATTATGCATAAAGCAGGTTTCAGGAAAACGTATTATAAATCGCTTAGTTTGGGAATATGCTGTATTTACTGCGGAAGCAAATAGTTTTTGTATGCCTGCTTCTTATAACTATCTCTTCAAAAGCGCAGCACGAACTTAAGCGGCCGAATCACGATAACCTGCCTTATTATTTCGGGCTCACTTTTGGTTACGCTAATATGGGGCTTCATACAGAAAAAGATCCCCGCTTTCTTCAATACGACAGCGTGCTTTCCGTTGATCCGGGTACCAGCGGCGGTTTTTCTGCAGGGCTGCTGGCTACATTAAAATTAAATAACCGCTTTGAACTCAGAATTGCACCGCAGTTGGCTATTGGCGGCGCCAGGGTATTTACTTACTCCGTTAAATATCCAAATGCGCTTGAGCAAACTATAGCCAAAAAAACACTTACTTCCACATTATTCACTTTTCCGCTCCAGGTAAAATTTAATTCAGACCGCATTGATAATTTTCGTGTGTATATGATTGGCGGGCTTACGTATGATGCCGATCTTGCGAGCAACTCTAACGAGCGCAATGCGGAAGACCTCATCAAACTTAAAAAAAATGATTACGCCATTGAAGCGGGCGTTGGCTTTAACTTTTTTTTAAACTTCGTAACTATTTCTCCGGAAATAAAGATACATAACGGCCTCACCAATATTCATGACCGAGATCCCGACCTTAAATATTCCAATGTGCTGGGCAGGCTTAGCTCCCGCATGATAATGTTTTCAATTAATATAGAACCTTAGCCGGTAACATTTTTTTTGGATTTTGGGGCGGCTGGTTTGCTTTTTGATTTTGTAAATCCAATTAATGGTTGCATATATGCGGGCACTATCTGCCGTTTTCTTAATTGTTTTGTTACGGGTTTTTGATATTCCACATAATATATTTTTAGCAGGATAAAGAAATAGGAGATAAGCAACGGGCCGAAAATAAGGCCGAGTATTCCAAAATACTGCAAGCCAAGTATTACGCCAAGCACGGTAATAATAGGATGCACATCTGCCATTTTTTTGGCCAGTATAAAACGGATAACGTTATCGAGCACGCCCATAATAAGGGCGCCGTATAATATCATGAAAATGCCCTGCCAGTAATGGCCGAGAACAAACATGTAAACAGCAATAGGCGCCCATGCAATACCGGTGCCCACTACTGGTATAAAAGATGTAAATGCGGTTACAACTCCCCAAAAACCAGGTTCATGCAGGCCAATGATCCAATAAGCTAAAAATCCTGCGAGACCCTGCGCCACTGCAATAGCGGGTATGCCAATGGCATTACTGAATGTTTGATGCACCAGCTCATCGCCGAATAATTTTATTTTATCTTTTTTAAAAGGAAGATATAAGATAAGAGCTGCTTCAAACCTGCTGGTGTTTATGATCATGAAGTATAGAAAGAAATACATCATTAATATGGTTGAAACAAAGCCAAGGCTTTTATTTAATATTATCGATAAAAGGTCTGAGGCTTTCGTTCTGATGGTTGCCAGCGTTTCTCCAGATATTACACTGATGTGGTATTTTTGTTGTATAACATTATCAGCCTGTTTTATGGAGTTTGTAATTACATCAGGATTGGCTAACACGGCACTAATCTTGTTATAAAGCAAACTGATAAGGGTGGCTACGGGTAAAAGGATGACAAAGAAAGAAAGGATGATAATTAGAATAGCTGCCATGCTTTTATTCCATCCTTTTTTCTTTACAAGCCATGCAGCGAACGACTTACTTAAAATGTAAAATGTGATGGCCCCCAAAAATGCGGGGAAGAACTGCCGCAAACTGGCAAACAGAAAGAAAGCGAATATTAAAATAATGGCAAGGAATATATACCTGTTAACCTGTTTGCTGAAAGAGTTCTCCATATATGAAAATAATTTTTTTTGGTATTTAATGATAAACAAATATTCATCCAATTAAATCTACAATTATGACTACCGGACAAAAATTTTTAGGTGGTATTATGCTTGGCGTAGCAGCGGGCGTTGCTATTGCTTTATTTATCAACAGTGATAAAGGAAAAGAATTATTAGCTGACGTAAGTGATGCTGCAAGCGATGCAGGTGATAAACTAAAAAGCAAATATTCTGAGTATGAAGACCAGGTAAAAGACTTTATCAAGAAAGGAAAATCCTTTTTAAAAGATATAGAAGGCAAAGCGAAAGATATTGCGGGTTAAGTTTGCATAGCTGCAATCAATTAAAATAATTATAATGAAGGAAGAAGCAAATTACTTTCAGGAAACCAGGCAAAAACTGAATGAGTATATACAGCGACGGATTTTATTGTTGAAACTGCAGGCGGCAGATAAAGTTTCCCATGTAGCGTCAACAATCATTACAGCAATCATAATTACCATATTAGTATTGTTAGTGCTGATATTTGCGAGCATAGCTGCGGCTTACTGGCTCGCAACATTAACCGGCAGTTTAGCCACAGGCTTTGGTTTGGTTGCCCTGTTTTACCTGTTTGTGTTTTTGTTTGTTATACTCTTTTTGAGAAAGATTATACGCAATTCTTTCGTTGACAATTTTGTTAAACTCATCTACAAAAAAGATTAATATGGCTTCAAAGATTGTTGTGGTAAACGGCGCTTACGACCTTTCTGAAATCAATACAATTAAAGAACTGAGGGAAGAGATAGAATTTTTGAAAATAGGCGTAAAAAAAGATGAAGATGAGCTTGAGGAACGCCTGCGCCGCTTGCCGCAACATGCCATAAAATCTGCAGCAGATAATTTGCTGCCTTCCTTTATTAATAAAATGATTGCTAACGGAACATGGAAGTTGTTATTGAACGGTGTTAGTTTATTTGCCAACCCTTTTTCAAGAGGATTCAGCTTTAAAAAGAATATTGTTGGCTCTGCAAAAAAATTAGGCCTTATGGCTCTGATAAAAGGCGCCTACAGTTATTTTACAAACAAAAAAACATCAGCCAGGCCGTCATCCATAAATACAGGAGGAGAGAAGAAAGTGCCCGGCGCTGTTGTTCCGCCCAAAACAAAGATTAAAGTGCCTAAGAAAGCGTAGCGTCTTCTGTGTCCAGCCTTTCAACTTCATAGATACCTTTCAGATGTTTTAACCGGTTTACGAGCTCATCAAGCTCTTCTTTATCGTGCACAAAAATTTTAATAGTTCCCTCAAACATGCCTTCACCCGATTCAATTGTGAGCGCTGCAATATTAATGCGCAGTTCGCCACTTACAATATTGGTTATTTTATTAATAACGCCTACATCATCAATACCAATAATTTTTAAGCCGGTTAAAAAAGAGATTTCCTTGTTTTTTGCCCATTTTGTTTTTACAATTCGTGGTGCATAATTTGCCATAAGCCTTGCTGCATTCGGGCAATTCATGCGATGTATAATGAGGCCTTTGCCCGTGCTTACAAAACCAAATACATCATCACCGGGAATAGGAGAGCAGCATTTAGCGAGGGAATATTTTATCTTATCGCCGCTTTCACCAAAAATAATAAGTTCTGAATCTTTTTTGTGCTGCGGTTTTGTATCTGCTTCAGGAACCTTTATTTCTGTGATAATTTTTTGCGGTTTAGGCAATTCAAGTTTGCCTCCGTTAACTGTAAAATCTTTTAGTTCTTTAAGATCGGTGTGCTTCGTGGCTATATTATAAAACAAGTCAAGCTGCGAAGGAACTTTATAGAAGTTTACCAGTTCATCAATATTATGCTGGCTAAACGTTGTGCCTTTATTTTCAAGTTTGCGCTGCAGCATTTGTTTGCCATCTTCAGCGATTTTTCTTTTTTCCTCTTTAAGTGAATCTTTAATTTTTGCCCTTGCTTTTGCTGTTACCACAAACTTCAGCCAGTCTTCATTAGGTTTTTGTTTATTACTGGTAATAATTTCAACCTGGTCGCCGCTGCGCAGTTTGTGGCTTATGGGTACAAGCTTATGATTTACTTTGGCGCCAATACAACGACTGCCCACTGCAGAGTGGATGGAGAAAGCAAAATCAAGTGCGGTACTGTTTACGGGCAACATTTTTACATCGCCTTTTGGTGTAAAAACATAAATCTCTTCGGCAAGGAAGCTCGTTTTAAAATCCTGTAAAAAGTCAACACTGTCAGTATCCTGGCTGCTGATCATTTCACGTATCTGCGAAAACCATTTATCAAAACGGTCTTCCTCGCTGCTGCCTTCTTTATATTTATAATGTGCGGCAAGGCCTTTCTCTGCAATTTCGTTCATGCGGTTGGTGCGTATCTGCACTTCAACCCATTTGCCCTGCGGGCCCATAACGGTTGTATGTAAGGCTTCATAACCATTATTTTTTGGATTGCTTATCCAGTCGCGCAGCCGTTCGGGTGAAGGCAGGTATTCGTCGGTTATCATTGAATAAACTTTCCAGCATTCTTCTTTTTCTTTTTCCGGTGATGCGTAAACGATAATGCGTATGGCAAATAAGTCATACACCTCATCAAAATCAACACCTTTCTTTTTCATTTTATTCCAGATGGAATGAATGCTTTTGGGCCTGCCATAAATATCGAAAGTGAAACCTGCCCTTTTCAATTTTTCTTTTAAAGGCTTGATAAATTCATTTATATAACGGCTGCGTTCCCTTTTTGTTTCCGAAAGCCTTTGGGCAATTTCGCGGTAAGCTTCAGGTTCAAGGTATTTCATGGAGAGGTCTTCCATCTCCGTTTTGATATTATACAAGCCCATCCTGTGTGCAAGCGGCGCATAAACCCATATAGTTTCACTGGCTATCTTCAACTGTTTTTCACGCTTCATATAATCCAGCGTGCGCATATTATGCAAACGGTCTGCAAGCTTTATTAATATTACCCGCGGATCATCTGTAAGCGTAAGTAATATCTTTTTAAAATTTTCTGCCTGCTGGCTTGTATTGGTATCCATTACATTGGATATCTTGGTAAGCCCGTCTACTATACGCGCTATTTCAGAGCCAAATTCCTTTTCAATATATTCAATGGTAATATCGGTGTCTTCAACGGTATCGTGCAGCAGTGAACAAATGGTAGAGCGCACGCCAAGCCCTATTTCCTCCACACAAATCATGGCAACAGCAATAGGATGAAGTATATAAGGCTCACCGCTTTTGCGGCGCATGGTTTTATGAGCCTCTGCTGCAATTTCAAAAGCACGGCGCACCATTTCCTTATCGCCTTTTTTAAGCTTGCTGCGTAATGTTTTTAATAAAGCGCGATATTGTCTTAAAATTAATTTCTTCTCCTGCTCGTCTGTAAGATTGTACTTAGGCATTTTCACTGCCTGTACGGTTGCCTGCACTTCGTTCATACTCTACGAATTTAATAAAAAATACTGCGAAAGAAAAGTTTAATAACGCGTTAATTGTTGCCTGTAAAATTAAAATTGAATTGAATAAAGGCATGTTTCTGCCGGTTTTTTATTGGAGTTGCGGTAAAGCATCGAGCTCCCGGAAAGAATTGCCGGAAATCTCATAACAAAAATTTTCGTTGCCGTTTGTGATAACAAAATACTTAATAGCAAGCGCCATATTATATCGTATTACCTGTTCAATAACTTTTACATCAACCGGTGTATTGCTTTCCTTGCATTCCACAATAAGCCAGGGCATGTTTTCTTTATACACTACAATATCGTAACGCTTTGAAAGATCACCCACCCTGATAATTTTTTCAACGGAAATAAGCGATGCAGGATAATTTTTTACCTGTATTAAATATTGCAGGAAATTCTGGCGTACCCATTCTTCGGGTGTTAATGCCACCCACCGGCGGCGCACTTCGTCAAAAATAGCGTGCCTGTCTTTTTCTTTTTTTATGCGGAAATTATGTTCAGGAAAATTTATCTGCAGCATATAAATAATGGCGGCTTATTGAAGTTGCCTCACTGTGTTAATAATCATCAAAATTGCCATACATGTTTTTATTGTTTTCATAAAAATGCCTGGCGCTTTTATGTTGTAATAACAGTAGCCTTGATAACTGCTCGCTGAACTGTTCTGCAAGCGGTTTGCCGGTAATAATTTTTTCATTGGTTAAAGACATTAATGCGTCATCTGTGCTTACCATATTCGTGTTTTCCGGCTGCGGGCCGCTTAAAGCAATCTCCCAGTCATCATCTTTTTGCAACTTATATTTAAAGAAATAAACATAGCCTTTCTTGCCATTAATATTTGCAAGCGTTTTGCCTTCGGACTTAATATCAAAGAATTTTGTTTTTTCTGAATCGCCGGTTAATAAGGAGCGTGCCATTAAATCCTGCTGTTTATATTTTGATGGAAATATGTCAATGCGGTTAATTTCATCAAGCGCCTTAAATAAATCGCTGCGGTAATTGTCTTTTGCCGCAATATTCATCAATATACTATCCGGCACAGGCTTATTGTTTTTAACTAGCAATACCGCCGTTTCCAATTGAACTGATGTATCCCTCGATTGTAGCAGCCGGTTGAAAAACTTTGGCAAGGCCGGCACTGTATCATAAAAAGGTAATAACAAGGCAGCATATTCATTTATGTCGGTTGTTTCATAATCATTTTTAGAATAACTGTTTTTTATTACACTGTCATTATCATCATAGTTTTGCTGCGATTGCTGTTCAAGCAATTTTTCTTCAGCATTCTGCAGCTTTTTCATTTCAATTTTTGCATCAAAATATATTTTGCTGAAATAATCTTTATAATCATTAGCTTTTATATAACCGCTGTCAAGCAATTCTGATAGTAATGCAATAACCGGTTCTTTATAATCTTCAATGGTTGTTAGCTGTAATATTTCCGGGAACAATGTTCGTGTAAGCTGCAGCGAATCTTCAAAATTTTCGAAGAAATCTCCATATGCATCATAATCATCAAACAACGGCGGATCCTGCAGCAGCAGGCTTTTTAATGCAACGTATGAAGAATCCGTTCTAATATGCTGTAATGCTTTTAATACCTCGTTTTGAAAATAAGCAGTATCGGCAGTTCTTATATAAATATCTTTAAGCGTATGCACAATTTTGTTTTTGCAGCATGAATCATTTATATAGCCTAATTCAGCAATGAATTTTTGCTTCATTTCAAAATAATCTTCCTCGCCATAATTAAGATTATTGATGAAGTTTACAACCTTGTCAATATTGCCGGCGCTATAATAAACATTAGAAATAGCATTTCTTGCAAGTGCTTTTGTAAGTGAATCCTTGCTGTACAGGTCTTCAAAAAATAAATTTGTTTTATCCGTATAAATGGAAGCCGTGTTTTTATTAATTACTGTAAAGGTTGAAAAGAAATTTTTTATGAAGCTGCTTTCAACACCTGTTGTATCAGTGATGGTATAAAGATTATAAAGCCGGTTATTGCTTAAAATTTTGTAGTTAATTATTTGTCTTACTGTATTTGTGTCACGCCAGTATAATTTATAACCCTGGCATGCATCGGCTGTAAATGCAGTTTTTTTATACAGGTAAGTGTCATCGTCATTGCCTGGCTTTAATTGTTTGTTCCAATATGTGGCAGAGTCTTTTACATGGTAATATTTTGGGTATTCGTACATGCTTACCAAAACAGATTCGCCTGTTGAATCGCTTTTAAACATAGCATATTTGCTTTTTGGCCAATAGCTTTCGCCCTGTATTTTAGCTAAAAGACTTGCATCGTGCAGCACACTGTACATTAAATTAACAAGCGATGAATCCAGCAAGGGTTTTACAGGTGTTTGTACAGTAAAGTCAAGCAAAGTGTCTGTGTAGGTTGTTGATGTGTTGTATTGATAATTATCAAATCCAAACGAATTAAAAAAAGCGGCATCAATATTATTTTTTTTGCGGCTTGTTTGAATAACGAGGTAATAATCCGGGCCTTTTAAAACAGCTTCTGCATTTATATAATTACCATTTTTGCAGGCGAACTGCATTTTCAACGCATTAAAGCCTTCAACTTTTGTAAAACTCCTTGAAAATTCTTTATCAATTATATCGGAAGATTTTAAACTTAACTCTACGAGACTGAGATCAAAAGTATCTTCCTCCATAAAGTTTAAATTGGTAACTGTTTTTTTATAAACAGCATAGGCATTTCCCGTTGTACTGTCATTGGCTTCAAATTGCCATTCATCTATATTGTCTGCATCATAACTGTTTTTATTTATGTGCGGGAATTGAGGAAAATTTATGTGAAAGCCTGCTTGTGTTAATGCTAAGGCCGGTTGTGAAGCTAAAGGTTGGTTAAAATGAATTGAATTGAAAAAAGTATCAGCCTCTGTGCCGCCTGCATAATCATTGATGCCGCTCATTTTAAAAATGAGTATTTCAAATGGCGTTACGAAAACATTGTAACGTTGCAGGTCGCCCCTTCTTGTTCTGTTTATTATATCAAACCCGCTTATACCATCTTTCTTTATTATTTTTTTGCTAATAATACGGCCGGGAATATTTTCATATAAGAGACTGTCTGTTTTTTGTAAAACATTATTCACATTTTGATTGAATAATCCTGCATGTGTTTGCACCCGCGTAAGCATATAATAAGCACCGTTATCCATGTCGGCATATTGCCAGTTATCATTGATTGTCCTGTATGTCTGTGGCATTCTGTATAAAGGGCCTGGTATTCTTACCGAAACAAATCCATCATCTGTTGTAAAATTTTTAAAGCTTACCGGCACTTTCATCTTTTCAACAGCTTCCTTAGCTGTTGCATCCCTGTCTTGCATATAAATAGGGCGCAGTTTATAACCTTTCTTCCGCAGTAATTCTATTACGCCCTCAGGACCCGGCAAATGTGCAGCGCCTACCCCAACAAACAGGCTGTGTTTTTTTACTAAAGAGTCTATTGAATTAGCCTGGATTTTATTGCGTTCATACAAAAATTTATTTATATAAGCAGGCGAGTTAAAAGATAAATGTTCAAGTGAATCAAGCAAATCGAGGTTGCCGTGGCGGTAAGCCTCCTGAATTTTTTTATCAATATCAGGTGTTGCATCGCGGTTGTTCGACCGCTTCATTCTTTCTTTTGCCATGGCGGCGTAAGCTTCAAACAATATTTTCTGGGTTTGATAATAATCTTCAACCCCGCCGGCCAGCTTGCCATATTTTCTGCCGGTTTGATAAATGTAAAGATCCAGGTAAGTGTTTTCTTCATAATCCTGCTGCATGGAAAATGTGCGGTAAAGCAGGCTGTTTATTTGCTGCGGTTCGGCTGTAAGCGCTGGTTTTAATTTATCGTAATAATCATTTATTGCAAAAGATGATTCGGTTAAATATTGCGTAGTATTATCCCTGTAAAAATTTTCGATTTCTTCCTGCGCGGCATTCATCTTCACCATATCTTTTTGCCAGTATTCAGGGTTTAATTCAAGCGCAACCATATCGGTGTTTTGAATGGCATTGTAAAACGAATCGCTTAAATGAAAAGCAATCTTATTGCTTACATGCATGGTGCCAAACAGGTAAGAAGGTTTTTTTAAGCTGTTGCCGGTTATTTCCCAAAAAAGTGAAGGATATTTTGGAGTGTTTGAAGTTTGGGCGAAAGCATTTTGAAAAAACAGGATTAACACAGCTATCAGCGTACAGTTTCTCAACATTTCAGGCGATTGTTTCGGGTGTGCAAATTAAAGTTTTGAAATGAGATTATCCCGGTTAATTATACGTATGGAAAAAGCCGTAACACGGTTTAACGATATGGTTTACAGAATTATTTGCGGATAGAAAATAATCAATCCATTATTATAAGGAACATTTCCGGCCCGGTTATCATTTTTGTTAACAGGTATTAGCAAGCCTGTTTTGAAAATAGCGAGTATCTTGCACAACTTTTTACTACAGATATGGT
>JAEWJV010000387.1 GCA_023386395.1 Bacteroidota bacterium | reverse complement strand
GTGCAATATTAGCCTGTTTTATTATAGACGAATATTCATAACGGCCGCCTATTTTTAAAGCAAGGTCATTTGTAATATAAATATCCGTTTCAGCAAAAGCCGCTGCATAATTATCTTTTAAAGTGTTGCTGTAATTGCTATCGATGTTGATGTACTGATTAGGACTGTATCCATACCAGTACTCGCCACCAAAACGTATAGCACTTAAACCGCCTAATCTTTTTTCAAATACTTCTTTTATCTGAAATAAATCCTGCCTGCTTTTTAAATGAAAGTTCTTGCTTATCCAGGGCTGATGATTAAACGTTTTATCATTGTTGGAAGAATCCTGCACCTGCTGGCTTATATCATCGCGGTTAGTGCTGTAAGACATACCGAGGTTCATTTTCCAGCCATTACCCAATGTTTGCCTCCAGCTAAGATTATTATACCAGTTATGATTAATGACATTATAGGCATCTTTATACATACTGCTGTCAATATCGGGCCTGCGCAAGCCAAGATGATTATAATTAAACGTTGTGTAATACTTAATGATACCACCGTTTGTTTTTATGCGGAAGTTGGCATCGCCGGAATGAAATTCGGGCATATCAAAATAATCAGGTGTTTGTTTTACGATCTTAAAATATGCATAAGGATTGGCATAATTATAATCAACACCCCATGAAAAGTTTTTCTTTTTTGAAAGCTTCTGAATGCCTCCGCCAACAACTATCGGCGAAACAATAGCATTGCCTGCAGTACTGTCGGGAAAATCTATTGATTCAAGAATAACAGCAGATGATAAAGCCTGTCCATATAAAGCTGAATAACCGCCTGTAGAAAATACGGTTCCCTTAAACAAAAAAGGAGAGAAGCGGCCACGTGTTGCAATATCAGGAACGCTGGTATAATAGGGGTTGTTAACCAACGTGCCATCAATAAACTGCTGTGTTTCTTCGCCAGTGCCGCCGCGCACAAATAAGCCTTGCTGATTGCCTACCTGCTGTGCGCCGGGCAATGTTTTTAACGCCGCTGTAATATCCGCATTTGATCCTGCTGTTGTAGCAATATCAATGGAATTAAGCACCGTTGCTGCACGTTTATTATCGCCTGCTTCAAAGGAACCTGCGGTTACCGTTACAGCTTTTAATTCATTAAATTTTGGCTTTAGCGAAACATTCATTGTTAAAGGCTGGCCATTTAAATCAACAGGCGCTTCATAATCTTCAAAATCGTTGCTGGTAATGGTTATAGCATGTGTGCCGGTTTCTGTAGTTGTAAAACTGAAGTTGCCTGATGAATCAGAAGTGGTGCCATCATAAGAATCTTTTACTGTAACACTGGCTGCAATAATTGGTTTTCCCCTGTTATCTTTTAAATGACCGGAAATTTTGGTTTGTGCCATTGCACTTATTCCAAAAAACAAGAAACATATTATAAGAAAGTTTTTCATTAAGCCGCGTTTCAATTTTCTTTCACAAACGTAGAGTAGTTTATAATATAAACCAAATTATATTTTAAAACCCGGGGAATATTTTCGGTAAACAGCGGTTTATTGCAGGCAAATGGTAAGCCGCGAAAGCCAGTACAGAGAACTAATTTTATTTCTGCTGAAAAAGTTAATTGCTAACAGTTAAACAAATCGAGCCACCTAACATTTAAACGGTATAACCCCTGAACTAACCCGCTGTTATCGTGATGTTATAAACATTAACCGGCTTAATCTTTTTACACTATTCTGCATCTTAGTTACGTAAAAAGTAAAACAATCAATATGAAAAAGATAACAATTATAATTCTCTTATTCATGTTTGCTGCAGGTGCTGTTTCTGCACAAAAAGTGGTAGTAAGGCCGGCACCGGTGAGACCACATACGAGAGTAACTTATCATGTAAGGCCTTATTATTACAATCCATACTGGAACCCGTATTTCTATGGCGGTTTGGGATTCAATTGGCATAATCGTCCTGCTTATCAAAACCATCTTACTAAAATGGAAAGACAAATACAGGATATTGAAAATAATTATAAAGACCGCATTGAATCTGTAAGATCTGATAATGACTTATCGGGCAAGGAGAGAAGGCAAAAGGTTCGCGAATTGAAGCATGAACGTGACCAGGAAATTGCCAACTTTAAAAGCAACTATTATAAACAATTTGAAAACAAATAACCTTTTAAAAAACGATTAAAATAAAAGTGGCTTGCAAATTTGCAAGCCACTTTTTAATGGAGTATTAATCCCTAACTGTCTTCACCTTTTAGCCATTTAACCAGCTCGTCGCGGGTTTTACCTGTTTTCTGCTGAATACGGCCCCATAATTCATCATCTTTGCCCTCTTCATGTTTCAAATCATCATCGTTAAGGTCGCCAAAAGCCTGTTTTAATTTTCCCTTCCATTCATTCCACTTTCCTTTAATTTCAAGATTGTCCATAAATGATATTTTTGGTTAACAATACTGATATTAACGCCATAACTATACCATGAATTGATACGGATTAATACTGCCGGTTTTAATATCTATGTTCCCTTTATTGTTACCATTTATACACAGAAAGACCTCTCAATTTGCCCGGCACAGAAAATGAAAATTGAATGAACGATTCAAATTAAACCTTTCTGCTTCACGAATAATTTTTAATTTTCACACTAATCAAGTTACTGTTTATGAAAAATATATTCTTTATACTCCTTGTCTTTAGCTTTTATGCAAATGCGCAACCTAAATTTCAACCACCTGCCACACCTTCCATCCCTATGGTGGATACACTCCATGGCGTTTTGCTAACTGATAATTACCGCTGGCTTGAAAACAAAACTGATTCAAACGTTATTGCATGGACAAAGGCACAACATGACTATGGTATTGAGTATTTAAAATCAACCCAAAAAATACATGAAGGCTTAAGGAATGATATCGCCAATTATATTGATATGGATTATGAAGGCCCTTTGAATAAAGAAGGCAAGCGGGTTTTTCAAACCATAAAAAGAAAAGGTGATAAGCAATATAAACTCTATACTATTTTAAATGATAAACCAGTACTTATATGGGACCCTGTTAAGCTTGATACATC
>JAEWJV010000363.1 GCA_023386395.1 Bacteroidota bacterium | reverse complement strand
GTTTATTAACCGATGAAAGAATAAACCATTCATTACCATCCTGCGTTTTTGTAAATGCTGACGGGCGAAAGTTCAGTTTCTTAAGCCCGGCTTTTTCAGCAATAGATTTTACATTGATGGTTGCATTACTTTCTAATTTTATATTGCCGGCATCATCCATTGACAGTATATAAACAGTCGTTGTCTTTTCCTGTTTTCCTTCGCAACTTTTACAAAGCACATACAACTTTGACGCCGGGTTATCAGCATATAAACCTTCATATTCGCCGCCTGGTAAAATGTGCCTGAATTCTTTTGTGTTGTCAGTTACTTCTGCATTTATATCATTAAAGGGAAATGTGTATAAAACTCCGTCGCTGCGCAGCATAACAATATAATTGTTGAGTAGCTGTATATCTTCATAATCACCTTTGCCGGCAAATTTTGTTTTGCGCACGTTGCCATTATTCAAATCATATATAAATATTTTCCCTTCTTCATCCTGCTCGGCATAAATAATATTTGATTCTTTTGGGTGAAATGTTATGCCTGAAATTTCATCCAGTTCTTTTGGCATATTAAAAACCTGTTGAGGTTTGTTTATTTCATAATGACCTGCAAATAAGCCTTGTTCATTATTCGTTTGCGCCTGTTGCCCGCAAGCCATTAATACGCTTAACGAAAACAATACATAATTGCACAATCCTTTCATAAGCCGGTTTTTTCTTTTAGATAATCATAAATAGCCTGTTGAGAATTTACAGGTTTACCGCTTTCATTTTCCGCCACAGGCACATTGCTTAAATACTCATTTATATAAACAGCCTGCGCATTATCGCTCCATTCTATATTTATTATGTCAATTAGTTCCTGTTTAATAGCTTCATCATATACAGGAAAACAAACTTCAATACGCGTATGAATATTGCGGTTCATCCAATCTGCAGAACCGGCAAAAACTTTTGTATCGCCATTATTATGAAATATAAATACACGGGCATGTTCAAGATATTTACCAACAATTCTTTTAACAGCAATGTTTTCACTCATGCCTTTAACGCCCGGAATTAAACAGCAAATACTGCGAATAATCAAGTTTATTTTTACACCTGCATTCGATGCTTCATATAACTTACTAATTAAATTTTGTTCTTCAATATTGTTAAGCTTGATGCAGATGGAAGCTGGCAATCCATTTCCTGCATTATTTATCTCCTGCTGTATCAACGCCAGAAATTCTTCCTGCAGGTTAAATTGAGCTACCAGTAAATGTTTAAATGATAAGGTATCCTTTATGCCAGGCTTTTTTTGTTTATCCAGGAAATGAAAGAGCATTTCAAGCTCCTGTATTATGGGTTTGTATGCCGTAAAAAAGTGATGGTCTGTGTAAATTTTTGCAGTGGTTTCATTCATATTGCCCGTGGCTAATAAGGCAACATGTTTTGCATCCTTCTTCTTTATCAACGCAACCTTGGCGTGTACTTTAAGCCTGGGGATGCTGTAAATAACCCTTACGCCGGCAGCTTTCATTTTTTTTGCCCAGCGCAAATTATTTTCTTCATCAAACCTTGCCTTCAGTTCATCAAATACAAAAACCTTCTTACCATTTTTTGCAGCAGTTATTAATGCATGTGCAATTCTTGAATTGGTTGCAATGCGATAAAACGTAATGTAAATTTCTTCTGTTTGCTTATCAATTGCAGCTTCATTAAAAAATCGCAATACGGTATCATAATTATTATAAGGCGTATGCAGCATAATGTCCTTTTCAAGAATAAGTTCATGCAGGGTTTTATCAATTAACTGCAGGTTAATTGAAGGTTGCTCTGCATCGAACAAATATTCTGGCAATGGCAAAGCCATAATATCTTTTAGGTTGTGATAGCGGCCGCCTTCAATAGTATTGGAAACAGGGGTTTTAAACAGGTTACATAAAAGTTGTAATTGCCGCAAGGGAATTTCTCTTTCATATAATAATCTTGTTGCTTTCCCAAAATCCCTTTTCGCCACCTGCTTTTCAATCTTTTCCGCAAGTGTTTCAGGTAATTCATCTTCAAGGTACAAATCTGCATCCCGTGTAATTTTAAAACTGAAACAATGTTCAATTTTCTTTTCCCGAAAAAGGTATTGAAGATTTTGTTTTATAATGTCATCAATAAAAACAATATACTGCCGTTCATCCTTTTCAATGGAAAGAAACCTGGGCAGTTCATCCGAAGGAATGTTTACAATGGCTGTATCTTCATGCAGGCCATCAAAAGAAACCAGGAAGTAAAGTTTATTATTCTGAGGGAAGAAATTTGATTTCGCCGAAAGATAATTCACCTGTAAAAAAGCTGCAATAGTTGAAAAGAAATATTGTTGCAATGCATTATCTAACCATTGAGGAATGGGTTTTCCATACAGCCAGGTTATATTTTGTTCAGCCAGCAAGGGAATTAATTTGTTCACGAGAATATCGCCATAATATTCCTGCTGGCGTTGAATAATGTTTCTCGCTTCATCAAATTCCGGGGCAGCATCCAGCAACTCAGGCTTGGTTCTTTTTTTGCTTGATGCATATATTTTTTTTGCCATCAGAACAGGCATACGTACACGATAAAATTCATCCAGGTTAGAAGAAAATATTGACAGAAATTTTAACCGTTCGCCTAACAGCAACTGCCTGTTCAGCGCTTCATTCAAAACACGTTCGTTAAATGAAAGCCAGCTTATATCCCTGCTAAAAAATTTTGATTCTGCCATTAAATAAATAAGGGGATTTATGATACCTGTGCGCAACTAATTATCGATTACTGCGGCTATGATAAATGCCACAACAGAAATAATCAGCCCAAACATAAATATATTATAGGCGGCACGCAGCAGTTTATATTTTCTTCCCAGAACCACGCCCTGCGCGTATATATCTTTTATGAGTGAACCATACAAAAAATCACGGTCGCCCATCATTTGCAGCATGCCTTCCTTATAACTATCAAGGCTCATTTTAAAAAAATTGCCAAAGAATAAAAGATTGGTTGTTTTATTGTTCAGTTCCTGCTGCGTAAATGTTCCGTTTGATATGTTAGGCCTTGTTGCAAGAATAGATAAAACAATAGTTGAAAGGCTTACTAATAATAATATAATGGCGGGAATAGTAAGGTGATTGTTCTCATCAAGTTTGCGCAGCAGCAAACTCACTACCACCGATATAATAATTGAATTAACAGTAATGAGAATATGCGATTTATTGTCAGCCATATCGCTTAGCTTTTGGTGATTACTGGATGCAACACGAAACATCGTTTCTATCCCGCGGTCCGGCCGTTTTTCGTTCTTCGGTTTAATATTTTCGGTAATGCCTGTTACATCAGGCTTAGCGTGCACTTCATTGCTGTTTTTCATGGCTGCTTTATATTGCTGGTTCAATAACTGCTCCATGTTTTCCTGCTTTTTTGCATTCAAAATGTTGCGGCAATATTCTGTAAAATAATTATGTGATTTAAGCAGCTCTATTGTTTTATTTCGCCATTCCTCTTTTGTAAAGTCTTTATGATAAAGAAGTTTAGCCTCTTTACGCATGCGCTTGTTGTTCTCCGAAAAGTCATCCGTTCCAAAATGAAATAGATCGGCATCGCAAATTATTTCTTCCAACAGGTTTGCAGGACGCTGCGGCAATTTTGTAGCCAGTATGCAATGCTTAATTTTTTCGATTATACTATCACTTACATCAAGCCTTGTTAATAAAGCTGCCGCCTCATCAGCGCCAATTTCTTCGTGGCCTGCTGTTGCGTGCAAATAACCAATATCATGAAACCATGCAGCCGTAACTACAATAAAAAAATCATGATCGTCCAATGCATAGTGATTGGCAATTTGCGTAGCAGCCTCAACAACCTTTTGCGTATGCGTTAAGTTGTGATATAAAAGATTGGATGCATCCGGCGTTTTAAATACTTGCTCAATATGATTTTGCACCTGTTCTAAAAGAATCCTGTAATCCATGTGGGAAAATTTGTAACTGAAAGTAATAAAGAAATACGCTGCATGCCTTAAAACCTAAACTTCATTTTTAATTCTTGAACAAGCTTCCGAAAGCTTTCCAGTTCCTCCTGTTTCTGTTTTATAAAACTGTTGCTGCTAAAACTGCCGGTTACATTATTCATTTCCTCATCTGAATTATATACCATTTTGCGAAACGGGTTAGTATAATCCTTTTTTCTCGATTGAATAATGCGTTCCGTGATGCTTTCATTAATCATTACTGCTTTATCAAGCCATTCAATAATTTTCTTATCGGAAATATTTCCAGCCTGCATATTTTCAATTTCAAGCAGGGAAGCCAATGCATGCTGCGCTTTTTTGTATGGATAAATTTCGCCTTCATTATAATACGCTTCATGCAGATCGTCCCAGCTATTAATTGTTTGATTTTTGATTTGTTCCTTCAACACTTCCACATCTTTTTCACTCATTAACTGTCCGCCAATATTTAACCATTTTGCATCCCGGCCTTCTTCACTGAAAGCCTTTGAAAGCTTTGACACATCCGTTATTTCATTTGTTTCGATATACTTAATCAGATGTGTCAGGCCATAGTTCAAAATCATTTCTTTGTAAGCATTATATGCGGCCTGTGCTTTTTTTATAACCGTTTTGCGTTTTGAATTTTCAAAACCGGTTGCCACAATTTCCAGTTCATTAATAACTGCGGCCTCCTGCTGCAACAGCTGTTTGCCTTTTTGTATGCATTCATCATCATCAATTTTATTTTTATTGTTTTTTGCATACCACGCTTTCCCTGTAAATAACTCAAGCAATTGCAATGATGCAAATATTTCATTCACACTGTCGGGCGCCAGGTATTCATATTCCAGCAACTGAAATCTTTCTATACGGTTATCGCGGTCTTTATATTTCCATTCATTACGCGCCAGCGCATACATGTTATACATAAACCAATAAGCCGGCATTATTTCAAGCGTATCATTTTTATAATTTAAACTGGTTAATGAAAAAGGCAGAGGAATATCCAGTTCATATAAATAATCGCCTTTAACCAGCATGGTAAAACTTGCAAACCTTGAATTATGTTTAAGGCTTACACACAAGCCGGGCCAAAATCCGCGGCCTGCAACGATCTCACCATCGGCTGCCCTTGAATTATGATTGGAGCCAATAGTTGCACCTGCGGGAATATTGCTTTGCCCCATCACCAAAGCAGCACATAAAAAAGAGTTGTTATGATGTTGCTCATGCGCAGGAAATATTAACGAGTTCAACACTTCACAACAGGAAATAGTGGCGTTGTTACCGAGATAAGAATTGATAAGCCTCGCACCATATTTTAATTGCGAATGCGACGCCATAACAAAGCGCACCGCCTTCACGCCATAAAATATCCTGCATCCTTTACTAATGATGCCATTCACCAGTTCACAGCCTTCACCAATTTGTGTTGGTGCTTCTTCTGATGAATGTATAGTAAGGTTCTTCAGTTTATTAGCGCCCTTGATATAAGCATCGCTGCCTATCCAGCAATCTTTTATAATGGCGGAATTCTTAATAACCGTGCGGTCGCCGATCTTGCCATGATACCCCCGTTCTTTTTTAAATTCTTTTTCCGTTATTTCTTTAAACCGCTGTAACAATCTTTCATCATCCCTGTATTTACTCCACAAATAAGCATCGCCGGGCAGCATTCCCGTAAACGGTATTACACTCCTGCCGCCGTTTTCATTGCATATTTCCATCCATATACGAATGTTTTCCGGCTCACCTTCTTTTACAATACCGTTTCCAAACTTTGCGTAACCGGTTGTTGCTACTTCATTTGTATTGGCAATAATAACTTCATTGCCGATGATATAATGCGACAGGTAATTTACATTTTCAACGGAGACATTATCGCCAAGATCTGAACTTACAATATTGGAATTATACAATCCTACTGCATATTTCATATCCTTGAACTCAAGAAAATATGGCTCGAGTTTACCAATACGTACAAGGCCAAAAAACTTGCAGTTCTTTACCAGTTCCGGGTTGAAAGCATCGCTTACCAAAATCTTATTCCAGTCGTCGCTGGCATTGCGGTTCTTAACAAGCGCTTCTATTTCATAAGCCGTAAGATTACGATAGTTAATACCGCTCCGGTTTTGAAGATTGCGCAAATAATATTCGTCTTTACCTTTTGGTAAGAACTGAGGCTTTATAAAATTATAACCGAGCTTTTCTATTGGTGTTTTTATGATTGCATTTTTTGCCATGACAATGAATGTACAAGTTTGAATGCAAACTTAAAAAGTGTAGGCCATACTGTTGTCAAAACAAATTAATGTTACCCGCTATATTAATTGCCATCCTGCAACTCAATAAGCATTCGATAATTAAAAATATTTTATAAATCTGTAAGATTTTTCACCAATTAAGCAACCTATGCATTATACAATGTATTTTAAAACATTATAAAGAAATATTTAATGACTAAAAGAATGATAGTATGGAAAAGGAATTTGTAGCACTAATCCACGACTATCAAAATATCATCTATAAAATTTGCAGGTTATATAGAGATAATAAAGAAGACCAGGAAGACTTATTCCAGGAAATAGTTTATCAACTTTGGAAATCTTATCCAGGCTTCAAAGGTGAATCTAAAGTAAGTTCATGGATGTACAGGATTGCTTTGAATACTGCGATCGCTGTTTACCGGAAATCAAAAATATCTGTTGATTATTACCAGGAATTTCCCGAGCACCTTCATCTCCCCGATGAAAAAAGCATATCACAAAATGAAGAGCGGTTATTCTGGGCATTGCGAGGATTAAACGATTCAGAAAAAGCCGTCATATCCCTTTACCTGGAAGACTTCAATTACGCTGAAATTGCTGTAATAACAGGTTTGAGTGAAAGTAACATAGGCGTACGATTAAACAGGATTAAAAACAAATTGAAACAAATATTAAAGTAAAAATCATGGAACTAAGTGATCTAAAATCAGGCTGGCAAAATGCTGGCGGAGAATTTAAAAGCGAAGGAGATTTACAACGAATGACTAAGATGGTCAATCATCCGTCTATAAAAAAAATAAGAACAAAACTGGTGATTGAGATCATTATGCTGGTCTTCTTTTTATTTATTTATTACGATTGGTTTGATGGTGATAAAAAACCATTTTATGCAAATCTATCATTGGTAATTGGCTTGTTATTATACATATTTAATGATGTTATCGGCTATATTGCCATAATAAGACCCATCAGGGGAGTGAACCTGAAACTGTCAATTCAGAATTATTTAATGAGAGTAAAGCAACTCTCCGTTACTTCAATAATTATCTCTTTCCTTTATAGCCTTTCAATAATTATTTTTTTCACATCGGTAATCACTTTTACAAAAGAAAAAGGGCTGCTACTGGTATTTAGTTCAGTAATTGTGTGCCAACTGATTCTTTTATCTTTTAGAATATGGACAAAATGGATTAAAAATTTAAAACAGCAGGCGAGGGATTTTAATCTTGATGAAGAGAAGTAGTTTTTATTCAGTAGCTTCCAGTTAGCTGAAGAACGCACTGCCGGCCTGGCGCTTAAAGCGCCTGACGGCGTTTCCTTCTTATTGAATTAATATAAACTTATGCGGATCGAATATTCTAATATCGATTGTTTCATTGGCTTTACAATCGTAGTATTTTTCTTTTTGAATAAGTTTATCATTCACATAAAAATCGCAGGCCGTTTCGCTCCAGCCATTTTCAAATTGCCTGTGATTATAAAAAATACCTTCTTCTTTTTCGCCATTTTTATAGCTGATGAATTTTACTACAATCAATTTTTGTTTGTCAATCCAAAGCTGGTTTGACTTTTCATTATTTGAAGCGGCGCCAATTACATAAACATCACTTCCGTTAAGTTTTGTTTCATAAGATTTGCTGAGGTCATAACCGCTGCGATCCAGCATTATTTTTACGGAATCAAGCGGGTAGAAAAACATACCGCCCAATAAGAAGGTGAGATTATCATTGTTGCCGTAAGTGCGAACCAGCGTTGCATTTTTAAACCTATATACAGAATCTTTTGTAAAGATGGCAGCATTGCCGCTGTCTTTATCGCCGAAGTCTATGCGGAATTTATCAGGATAAATAATATGTTCATACCATGTGGATGTTTTAATTAAACTATCGTTGCGATAACTTTCAGTTGTTTGGGTGAAGGTGAAACTTTTCATCCATTTGCCTGCATACTTTGCATGCATCCTGGCAAGTATGCTTTCGCCCGTATCATGCGGCGCTGCAAACATTAAAACAAGGATTAGTAATGCCGGGATTTTCATAGCAAAAAGTTTATGGCAAAATAAGAAATGAAGATGGCTTTACATACTAAAGTTTACAGCCGGTTGCACTTTATGACAGTCGTAATATAAAATGCACAATTATTGATATAAATCTAAAGGCATCCAAGGATTTAAAGCCTTT
This sequence comes from Bacteroidota bacterium, assembly GCA_023386395.1. Lineage (GTDB taxonomy): Bacteria > Bacteroidota > Bacteroidia > Chitinophagales > Chitinophagaceae > Parafilimonas. The sequence goes on along the minus strand of JAEWJV010000363.1, from coordinate 5,222 downwards.
AGCATCACAACAATAAAAATAATTTTATGGAGTCATTTGCGCAGTTAATTCAATCACAACAACCGGTATTGGTTGATTTTTTTGCTACCTGGTGCGGCCCGTGCAAGGCTATGGAACCGGTGATAAAAGACGTTGCAAAATCAGTTGAAGATAAAGTACGTGTAGTAAAAGTTGACATTGATAAGCAACGGCAGATCGCATCTCAATATAATGTAAGTGCCGTTCCCACTTTTATGATCTTTAAGAATGGGAACGTTGTATGGCGGCATCCTGGCATGATTGATAAAAGCAGTTTGCTGAACATACTTAACCAGGCGGTATGAATGTTGTGAATGGTGAGTTATCCAAACACTAATGTGATACAAACTTTAACCCGGCAATAGAAATAATAAGCATTACAATAAAAAATAAACGCCAGAAATCGGCAGGCTCCTTGAATACCAAAATACCAAGTAATGCTGTTCCTACAGCACCAATGCCTGTCCATACAGCATAGGCTGTTCCGATTGGTAAAGTTTGCGTTGCCTTAATAAGTAATATCATGCTGATGATTAACGCAATCAGAAAACCGGTATACCACCAATAAACTTCAACACCGGTGGCCTGTTTTGCTTTGCCCAAACAAAACGCAAAACTGGTTTCAAATAACCCGGCAATAATTAAAATAATCCAGTTCATATTTGCTTTTTAAAAAACAAAGCCTTCTTCGTAACAAAGAAGGCTTGTTGTTAGTAATAAGTTTTTAATTACTTGCCCAGCTTCTTTTTCAGGTTCTGGTCAAGCGCTTCTAAAAATTCTTCGGTGTATAAATAATCTGTGCCATGCTCCACTTTTGGCTTAATGGTAATAGCAAGGTCTTTTGTCATTTTGCCGCTTTCAACGGTTTCAATACAAACCTGTTCCAGGGCAAGGCAAAAATCAATTAACTCCTGGTTGTTATCCAGCTTGCCGCGAAACTCCAAGCCACGTGTCCACGCAAAGATGGATGCAATAGGATTGGTTGATGTTGGCCTGCCTTTCTGGTGCTCGCGGTAGTGGCGTGTAACCGTACCATGTGCAGCTTCTGCTTCCATGGTTTTACCATCAGGGGTAACCAAAGTTGAGGTCATTAAACCCAGGCTGCCAAAGCCCTGTGCAACCGTATCGCTCTGCACATCGCCATCATAGTTTTTGCAAGCCCAAACAAACTCACCATGCCATTTTAATGCGCTGGCTACCATGTCGTCTATCAAACGATGTTCGTAAGTAATGCCCAGTTCATCCATCTTCGCTTTAAATTCATTCTCATAAATTTCCTGGAATATATCTTTAAAACGGCCATCATATTTTTTAAGAATGGTGTTTTTTGTAGAAAGATATAGAGGCCATTTTTTCATAATAGCCTGGTTAAAGCAGGCGCGGGCAAAACCGCGGATGCTTTCATCAGTATTGTACATGGCTAAAGCCACACCATCGCCTTTAAAATTATATACTTCGTGTTCAATTACGTTGCCATCTTCGCCTTCAAACTTAATGGTAAGTTTACCTTTGCCTTTGGTAACAAAATCTGTTGCGCGATATTGATCGCCGAACGCGTGGCGGCCAATACAAATAGGCGCCGTCCAGTTGGGAATAAGACGCGGAACATTTTTACAAACGATGGGTTCACGAAAAACAGTGCCATCCAAAATATTACGGATTGTGCCATTAGGGCTTTTCCACATTTGTTTTAAGCTAAATTCCTTTACGCGGGCTTCATCCGGTGTAATAGTAGCGCATTTAATACCAACGCCATATTGTTTAATGGCATTGGCGGCGTCAACGGTAACCTGGTCGTTGGTAGCATCGCGGTGTTCAACACCAAGGTCATAATATTTAATATCAACATCAATATAAGGAAGAATCAATTTGTCTTTAATGAATTTCCATATAATGCGTGTCATTTCATCGCCATCCAACTCAACTACGGGGTTGGCAACCTTAATTTTTTCAGGCATCTTTCTTATTTTTTGATTTTCGCAAAAATAGCCTTTTGATTATTTTTAAAAACTTATTGCAAAACATTCTTTCATGTGTTCATTTTTATTTCATGATTGGACACGTGGAATTCGCCAAATGATCATTCTTATGGCTTATTTCATGTTCATTTGTACAGATCACATGCATGTAAAAAGAAAACGACTGTTAGTTGTTTCACAAACAATTTTATTTGGTTTGATTATAAGCTGCACGAGGCAACCTGCAAATTCCGGCAGCACCATTTTTTCATCATATAATAATGATACTGCCATGAACCATTCATCAACTGCAGGAAACTTTTCCTGGCTTGCTTTGGGCGATTCTTATACAATCGGGGAATCGGTGAACGAAGAAGAGCGCTTTCCGGCTCAGACAATCACATTGCTAAAAAAGAACAATATTCTTTTTAGGAAACCTGAATATATTGCCGTAACAGGCTGGACAACTCAAAACCTGCTGGATGGTATTGCGCAGAAAAACCCGCAAAACCCATTTGATGTGGTAAGTTTACTGATTGGCGTAAATGATCAATATCAACATCTTGACACCGCAGGTTACCGCACCCGTTTTACGGCATGCCTTGAAAAAGCTATTGAACTGTCAGGCAATAAAAAAGAGCATGTTTTTGTGTTTTCTATTCCCGATTACAGCGTTACACCTTTTGCAGGAAAAATGGATACAGCACAAATAAGCAAAGAAATTGAGGCATTTAATATGATTAATAAGGCGGTTGCTTTATCTTATAATATCAGCTATACAGATATAACGCCGCTTACCCGGGAAGCTGAAAACGACAATACACTTATCGCTTTGGATAGATTGCATCCTTCGGGGAAAGAATATGCAAGGTGGGCTGCATTGCTGGCGCCGCAGTTACAAAAAGTACTGCGGTGATCAGGCTTCAATTACAATTGTTTTGCTTAAGTAATCATGTAAAGGGCCATCAAAAAAAGGAATAAAAAAGCAGTCGATAATAGTAAGGCGCACAAAGCTTCTTACAAGAATTTGCCAAAAAGCTGGCTTACCGCCATTATTGTTTGCCACCTTGCTTTTACTTAGCCATTTACCAGGCGAACGTTTAAATATGGATTCAAAAACGGTGTAATAAATAAACAGCATAATAAAAAACATGGTATAAAACTGTATGGGTGGATAATTCCAATACATAACATGAAAATCCCACCAGGCGCTAACTCCGTAAGTAATTCCAAAGATGAGAACAGTATCCACTAAAAAATTCAATACCCTTATACCAACACCGGTTTTTTGCATACTGCAAAGTTGAAAGAATAAATTCTAATCCTGCAACTTTTCACAGGATGTTATTGCTGTTGATAAACGCGTACATAATCCACATACATTTTTGCTGGCAATAAACTTTCATCCACTTTTTGCCCGGGCCAGTCGCCGCCAACGGCAAAATTCAGGAGTATAAAAAAGGGTTTATGAAATTCTGATTTGGCCCCGTCTGTAATATCAGCTTTATAATATTCCGTATTATCAACAAACCATTTTATAGATGAAGCATCCCACTCTATACTGTACACATGATATTGGGCTGGCGTCGATAAGATTGTATCGCCTTTAAAAGCATGGCCGTTATCATCCCAATGCAAAGTGCCGTAAATAAGGCTATCGGTATTAATGTGTTCCATGATGTCAATTTCGCCGCTGGCCGGCCAGTCAACCGTTTTAATATTTGCGCCGAGCATCCAGAATGCAGGCCAGAAACCCTGCCCCACCGGCATTTTTATACGGGCTTCTATCCTCCCATATAAAAATTCTTTTTTGCCTTCGGTTGTCATGCGCGACGAGGTGTATTTATTAGCACCTACCTGCTGTTTTCTCGCAGTTATCACAAGCTTGCCATCTTCAATTGAGGCATTATCACGCTGGTAATATTCCTGCTCATGATTGCCCCAGCCCTGGCCGCCTGTTTCAAAATTCCAGGCAGTTGTATCAATAACGGGCTGGTTAAATTCATCTGCCCAAACAAGTTTCAATATGGAAGCGCCCACCACAACGCGAATACTTGGCTGCGCCAATAATTTTGGGCTAAAGAAAAGAAAGCATCCGGCAAACACGGCAGAACATTTTGCAAAAGCAGGGAAGATTTTTTTCATATAACAAGCTTAAAAATTAACCAGGCAATTAAACGGCAATAATAAATAAAAAAAGCCTCACTGTAGAAACAGAAGGCTCATAAACTGATTGCTTTATATTATTCGTGAAGTTGAACTATTAATCGTAAAGCCTGCGTAAATGGAAACAAGGCATTAAATTTATGTTCAAGGATGAATGCTGAACAATTTCCGGTTTTGGAATACATGTTGCAATTTCTATATGATAAAACGATTTCGTGGCCAGGTACATTGCGCAAAATGCAACATGGGCCAGCACATAAAATTTATTCCATGTATTTTTTCAGAGGCAAAACAGTAAGTTTTATATTAATCTTTCTTGTATTGTGCGGCTGTTCTTATTCTTCAAAAACATCCAAAAGGATACTTGATTCTTCAGAACAGTATGTATGCGACATCATTATTGTACCGGGTATTCCATTTGATTCGGCCGTTGGCAAATGGGGCGATATAATGAAGGCACGGGTTTACTGGTCAAAATATCTGCTTGATAATGGCATTGCCAAGAATGTGATGTATTCAGGCTCCTCTGTTTACACTCCTTATTATGAAGCCAGGATTATGGCGTTGTATGCGGAAGCTATCGGTATAAACAAAAAGAATATTTACACCGAAACACTGGCCAAACACAGCACTGAAAATATTTATTACGGCTATCAAAAGGCAAAGCAATTAGGGTTTAAGAAAATAGGGCTTGCAACAGATCCCTTCCAGGCCAAAATGCTAAGCAGTTTTGTACATAAAAAGGTGAGCCCTGAAGTTGTAATCATACCTGTTATTTTCGATACGCTGAAAACCATGGAACCGAAAATGATAGACCCGCCCATCGATTATAGCAAAGCATATAACAAGGACTTTGTACCCATTACACAAAGTGAAAACTTCTGGCAGCGTATACAGGGCACCATGGGCAACAGGATTGATACTTCAGCTTATAAATGATGGTTTCATTACCTGATATCTTAAACATCACTTACACTTTATCGGCAAGCAATGAAAGGAATACGATGGGCAAATAAATATAACTGCTGAACATAACCCGCCTTGCCGCTGTTGCATTTAATTCAATCAGTAGTCTTATGC
>JAEWJV010000358.1 GCA_023386395.1 Bacteroidota bacterium | reverse complement strand
ATATAAAGCCAATGGAAATTGCCGGCCTGCATAATATTCCGCTTACAAAATATTTAATTGAACAGGTAATGCAATCGCCTGAAGACAGGCTGAAAGCGCTGAAAGAATATTATCCTGATGCAAAGCTTGACGAATGGGAATTGGTGGTGGCCGGCTACCGCGTGCAGGTAATTAAGAAAGATGAAAAAGAAGGCGGCATACTGGAGTTTGGAACGGAAGTAGTAAGTGCTGCTGATAGAAGTATTGCCGCATTACTGGGCGCGTCGCCGGGTGCGTCAACAGCCGTTTCTATCATGCTTGATTTACTGGCGCGCTGCTTTCCTGAAAAATTAAAGCAGGACAGCTGGCAGCAAAAGCTGAAGGAAATGATCCCTTCTTACGGCAAATCTTTAAAAAATGACAGCACATTGCTTGCCCGTGTGAGAAAAAATACTACCGGAGTATTAGGGTTAGAGCTCTGATAATTTTAAAATCGATGCGGCACACGTTGTTGTATTATATAGATTAATTGTTAACAATAAAAAATGTTTTAATTAATGGCACGAAATTTCTTTTGATATATGAAAACATTATTTATGGAAAACAATAAAATGGTGGCCGAAGTGCTGAATGATCTTATACAAATTAATAATGACCGCATAGATGGCTATGAAAAAGCGATAAAAGAATTAAAGGCTGAGGATGCTGATCTGAAAAATGCTTTTCTTGGTTATATAGACCAAAGCCGTAACCTGAGGAATGCCCTGGGCACAGAAGTAGAAGTGCTTGGTGCGGAAATGGAAGAGGGTACAACAGCAAGCGGTAAAATTTACCGGGCATGGATGGATGTAAAAGCCATGTTTACCGGTAAAGACAGGCAGACTATTTTAAACAATTGTGAATATGGGGAAGATGCTGCACAAAAAGCATATAAATCTGCGCTCGAAACGGAAGGCTTGCCTGCGTATATTTTTACATTGATTACAAAACAAAAAGATGATTTAAAAAAATCCCATGATACAGTAAAAGCATGGCGTGACCAGGAAAGGATGGCGCATAAAGAAGCTTAATTATAAACGTTTTCGTACAACTAAACCTCGGCCGGATAGCAATATCCGGCTTTTTTATTTATACAGTAAATTCAAATTCATTTTGCAAATGGTTTGCTCACAACCAGCTTTTTGTCGCCCGGTGTATAAACATAAAAACCTTCACCGGTTTTTACACCAAGCTTGCCGGCAGTTACCATATTTATCAGTAACGGGCAGGGTGCATATTTTGGATTTCCAAAACCTTCGAACAAAACTTTTAGTATGGAGAGGCAAACATCGAGGCCAATAAAATCTGCCAGTTGCAACGGACCCATGGGATGCGCCATTCCATGCTTCATAATTGTATCAATTTCTTCAACGCCTGCAATGCCTTCATATAAACTAATGATGGCTTCATTTATCATAGGCATTAAGATTTTATTGGCTATGAAACCGGGATAATCGCTTACCACGCAGGGGACTTTGCCTAACTGTTTGGAAAGTTCAGTTACCGTTTGCGTAACGGCAGGCTCAGTAAGAAAGCCATTGATTATTTCAACCAGCTTCATTACAGGCACCGGGTTCATAAAATGCATGCCGATAACTTTTTCGGGCCGTTTGGTTGCCGATGCAATTTTTGTTATGGATATAGAGGAAGTATTGGTGGCCAGTATGGCTGAAGCCGGCGCATATTCATCTATCTCTTTAAAAATTTTCAATTTAAGCTCGGGGTTTTCTGTTACAGCTTCCACAACAATGTCTGCATCTCCAGCGCCTTCCTTTATTGATGTAAATGTTGAAATGTTAGTAAGTGAATTTTTCTTTATTTCCTCCGTGATTATACCCTTTGCAATTTGCCTGTCGAGATTTTTGGAAATGTTTTGCAGCGCTGATTCAAGTTTTTCAGGGCTTATATCAATAAGGCTTACAACAAAATCATTTTGTGCAAAAACATGGGCAATACCATTACCCATTGTGCCGGCGCCTATTACGGAAACTTTTTTTATCATAGTGTTTGTATTAGTTGATAAGTTGAAATGTTGATTTGTTGACAGGTTTTAATTTTTAAACATTTCAACCATCCAGCTATTCAACTGCTCACCGCATTTTTTCAAGTAATTGTTTACCTTCTTCCTTATATGCAGTATCATCATAAATGCGGTTAGGCAGCTTTACAAGTTTATTTAAAACTTCCAGCGCTTTTGCCGGCTGATGGTCGTATATATACACTTTGGCAAGATCAAGATAATCTTGTGCAAAATAGGGTTCTATGCGCCGGGCTTTTTCCATACAATAAACAGCAGAATCAATTTGCGTATCCGGAATTTTATCATAGAAATCTTTTACGCCTTTCTTTTTTAACCAGCCTGAATGTATCAGTTCAAAATGCCACATTCCTAATAAATAATTTGCTTTGGCATTGTTGGGATTAGCTGTAAGCGATTTATCGCTGTAAATTTTCACCTGTTTTATATTTTCAATTAATTGTTTATTGTCAGGATCAAGTGCATTCATTTTATAATTTACTAAAGCCATCGCATAACATACATCTGAATTGGTTGAATCTTTTGCGTAAGCCTGCTGTGCATAAACTAATGCCTGCTTAAAATAATTTGTTTTAGAATTGATATCTTTCTCACGATTGCCTATGCTGCAATTGAGCTCAGCGCATTTTACCAATGCGTTTATATTTGATGCGTCTGCTGTGACAAGTTGTTTATATTTTTCCAGGGCGCCCGCTTCATCAAACTTTAATTCGAGCTGTTTGGCTTCACGAAGCAACGTTGCATTATCCTGTGCAAAAATTTGCAGTGATAAAACCACGCAGGTAATAAAAACAGGTAATCTTTTCAATTTAAAATTCATGGTAAAAACTATGGATTTTGTTTAAGATCATTGCGCTTTGCAGTATAGGCTGCAACAACACTGCCGTTGAAAAACGGGATGGGCGGATTTAATTTTCTAATGCTCACTTCCAGTTCCTGCACGCTTAAAAATTTTCTAAAAATTTCATTTGCTACTTCTGTAGCAATAGTTTCAAGCAGGCGGGTAGGCTTTTCCATGCGTTGCTTTACCAGCGTGTATAATTGAGTGTAATCTATTGTTTCAGCCAAATGACGAACCGGTATTGCAGCCGGTTCAAAATATACAATAAGATTTACTTCAAAATTACCGCCAGCCTTGCTTTCTTCTTCATGCACACCATGATATGCATGAAACTGCATTTTGCTCAATTCAATTTTAAGCATAAACAAATCTATATTTCAACTTAACAGCAGCAAAAATAAAATCGTTAATCATTTGTTTGAAGGGGCGGCATAATTAATTATAAAGATCGATAAATTAATTTCCAAATCCCTTTTAGATGAATAACTGCAGCAATAATTATTTATCGCTATATAATGGCGATTTCTTCAATAAATACTGAATGGTGCTTTTATATGCATCTAATGTGCTCCAGAAAGAATCACGGTCGCGGCCAAAAATCTTGTCACCGGTATCTTTATAAATCTCCATCAGCACAGATGTTTTATAGTTTTGCTGCGTTGATGTGGAACTGTAAACATTGCCTGAAGTTTTTGAACTGCTTCCTCTTTTATCACTTCCATTTTTTGTTTTCCCGTCATACGTTGCGCTGCCGGATGAAGTAAGGCTTACTGCGTTTGTAGTAACAGTGCCCCGTATTATATATTCCACGCCGAGCAAATTACATAACTGCTGGTTGGTAAAATTTCTTATGTTTTCAAATGAAATTCCTGCATTTCCAAGCAAGGCATTAGTATTAGAAGGATCCTGCAAATTAAAAGTAGTGCTTTTGCCTAAATAAGTATAACATTCTTCCTGTGCCTTATATCCCCATTCGGTACTGTTTTGCTGGTTAAGGCTTAAGAAGCCAAAAGGCAGTATAGCTACTTTATTGCGATGATCCGCATTAGCTCCATCTGCTTTTGTGTTGGTTGTGGCGATGGTATTAGTAATAGGCTTAAGACCTTCAAAACTTTGTACGCGCCCGCTTGTAAAAACAATTTTTTCCATATCAGCTTTTTTGAAATTATATCCAAGCGTTTCCCCTTTATAGGTAAAGCTGACGGCGCTATCATTAATGGCGGTAACCTTCCCCACGTTTATGTCGCCGTTTTTCATATAAACGGAATCATAGCTTTCCTGTGCGCATACAGCGCCACAACAAAATACTGCTATAAAGAATAAAATATTTTTCATGTATATGATTTTAAAATAACGTTGGCCGGTTTATGGAAGCTAAGAAACAAAATTGATTTAACGCTTATAAAAAAAGTTGTAAGAGATGCAAAAAAAGATTGATGAACTGTAATGGCCGGCAGTTTATTTTTGCTCCAAATTAATGCATGATTTTTTTGTCAATCCTTATTTTAATTTTTATAGCCGTTACAATCTTGGTTTTTCGCCTGCCCGGCTTTGGCAGGTTTCCTTCAGGAAAACGGCTGGAACGAATGAAAGCCTCACCCAATTATAAAAACGGTTCATTTCAGAATGAAAGTTATACACCAAGTATTGTTGAAGGCACGAGCATGCTTAAGGTATTAAAGGAATTTTTTTTTGAAAAAAAAGAAAGAAGAAAACCTTCAACGGAAATCCCTTCCATAAAAACAAACCTGCATGATATTAATATTAACAAGAACGTGCTGATTTGGTTTGGGCACTCATCTTATTATATGCAGCTTGATGGCAAACGCATATTGGTTGATCCTGTTTTTTGCGGGCATGCTTCACCTTTTTCCTTTAGTGTAAAAGCTTTTGCAGGCACCGAGGTTTGCGCGGCTGTTGGTGTGCCTGAAATTGATTTGCTGATTATAACACATGATCACTGGGACCACCTGGATTATAGAACTGTAAAACAAATTCAGCCAAAAGTAAAACAGGTAATAACCGGGCTGGGCACAGGCAGCCACCTTGAACGCTGGGGTTATGATAATAATATTATTACGGAGATGGATTGGAATGAAGATGTTTCGCCTTTACCGGGATTTAAAATATCTTCTATCCCGGCAAGGCATTTTTCCGGGCGTGGTTTTATCAGGAATAAAACGCTTTGGCTTTCGTTTGTTCTGCAATCACCAACAAAGAAAATTTTTATTGGCGGCGATAGCGGTTATGATAAACATTTTGCAGAAACCGGCAGAAAGTTCGGCCCGTTCGATCTTGCTATAATTGAAAACGGCCAGTATAATCAAAGCTGGAAATATATTCACATGCTGCCGGATGAAGTAATAAAAGCTGCTAAAGAATTAAATGCAAAACGCATTATTCCCGTTCATTCGGGCAAGTTCGCCCTGGCATTGCATCCCTGGGATGAACCGCTAAAATTACTAACTGAAAATAAGGCAGCTTATCCTCTTAATATTATCACACCAATGGTAGGAGAGATGGTTAACCTGGATAATGAAAACCAGGATTTTTCTAAATGGTGGGAAGGAATTGATTAGAAGAATATGTACTTAAAATTCTTTGTGGGAAGAAATTCTAAACTGGCAAACCTGTAAGATTAAAACTGATAATTTAATATTATTGCAGCATGAAAATAGCATTGATAGGTTATGGTAAAATGGGCAAGGCCATTGAAGCAGTAGCAAAGGAAAATGGCGATGAAATTGTTTTAAAAATTTCATCATCCAATCAAAATGAATTTACAGCAGATAATTTAAAACATGCTGATGCAGCCATTGAATTTACCAATCCGCACAGCGCTGTTGAAAACATAAAGAAATGCCTTGATGCCAACATACCCGTTGTGTGTGGTACCACAGGCTGGCTGAAAGATTTACCTGAAATAAAAAACTATATAGAACAAAAAAAAGGAGCCTTTTTATTCGCCAGCAATTTTAGTGTTGGCGTTAACCTGTTCTTTGCATTGAATGAATACCTGGCTTCGTTAATGAGCAGCCATGAAGAATATGAAGTAAGCATTGAGGAAGTGCATCACACACAAAAAAAAGATGCGCCAAGCGGCACGGCTATTACGCTGGCAGAGCAGTTACTTGAAAAAATTAAAGCCAAAAAAAACTGGGTAAATAATAAAACAAATAAAGAAAGTGAACTGGAAATTATCAGCAAACGCATTGATGATGTACCCGGCATTCACACCATAAAATATAACTCACCCATTGATTATATTGAAATAACGCATTCTGCTTATAACCGTAAAGGTTTTGCAGGCGGCGCCTTGCTTGCTGCAAAATTTATTGCAGGTAAAAAAGGTATATTCACCATGAAGGATGTGTTGGGGTTGTAATTAAAATCCAAGATTTAAACCTGCTTTTACAGTAAACCACGATGCCCAGCCTTTAGGGTTTTCTTCGTGAATATTATCCCACATTATAGCGGCGTCAAACAAACCGAATTTTACACCTGCGCCAATGTCAGCGGCAAAGCGGGTTCCGTCATTTGCGAGATAACGGCTGTTGGTAAAACCAACGCCTGCATCGCCCTGCACAAAAAGAAAATGCATGGTAAGTGGAAGGTATTGCCTTATGCCCACTTTAACCGGCACATAAGTAAGATAACCATATTGATTGCCATCATCAGCAAAAAAACGGGTAGTGCCAATCATGGCATTGAACATGGTTTTGCCACGTCCTATTAAAACACCGGCTTCAACACCGGCGCCGGCGGAATATAAATCTTTGCTGCTTTTATCAAGTGGGGAAGCATATAATACGTGCCCATAAATATTGAAATGCGGCGTTTGTGCAGAAGATTTAAAATGAATAAGGAATATGCTGAAAAACAGCAGGGCAATTTTTACAGGTTTCATCTGTTTATTTTTTATTTTTTAATCAGGCAGATGTAACGCCAAATAAAATTCCTATGTGCCAAAATTTTACATGCCGTTTCATACGATATTGGTTGCGCTAAATTACTTCGATAATTTTTAACAACTGAATTTTGATATTTGTTTTTTGGAAGCGAATCAGAACAAAACATTAATTCATCAATAATATGATAGTAAGTATTATAGGATCTGGCAATGTTGCCACAGTGTTAGGTAAAGTTTTTAAAAAAAATAATCATTTAATAAATGAAGTGGCCGGGCGCAATATGGAAGCTGTAAATAATCTTGCATCCTCGCTAGATGCGAAGCCTTGTTTTAGCCTGGAAAATATTAATAAAGAGAGCGACTTGTTTGTTGTTGCTGTTAAAGACGAAGCTGTAGCTGAAGTAAGCGCACAAATAAATGCGGCGCAAAAAATAGTCGTACATACATGCGGCAGCGTTTCTGTGAATGTATTGAAAAAAACTTCAGAAAATTATGGCGTATTATATCCTTTGCAATCTTTACGAAAGGAATTAAACTACGAACCCGAAATCCCTTTTTTAATTGACGGGAACAATGAACACGCAAAAAATGCTATTCAAGTCTTTGCTTCATCTTTTGCGACAACAGTAATGCAGGCAAACGATGAAATGCGGTTGCGTTATCATCTTTCGGCAATCATTTCTTCCAACTTTACCAATCATTTATTTGCGCTTACGAAAGATTATTGCGATAAGAATAGTATTAGCTTTCAGTTGCTGCTGCCTTTGATTGAAGAAACGGTAAAACGTTTGCATTATTATGATCCTGCTGCTATGCAAACAGGCCCGGCTGCACGCGGCGATAATGCTACTATTCAAAAGCATCTTGCTTTGCTTGAAGTATATCCTGCATTAAAAAATATTTATGCAATGATGAGTGAAAGCATTCAACACAACAGGCTTTAATTATTCCAGGTATTGACTATTTACTTTTGATGCCGGTAACAGTTCTTTTACAAATTATTTTTTAGCGCTTCAGATTTTATAAAGGATTGCGCATTTGGGGTTATAACGAAAAATGTTATACAATAACAACTTACCTGTTTGGATGAACTATCTGTCCCTGTGGCCTTGTATTGTTTGATTGATAATAAGGATATGGATAATTATTGGTTTCAACACCAAAGCTGCCGGAAATAGAAAAAGTTTTTGCATCGTTCACATACATCAATCCAACTTCAGCCCTTGAATATAATCCAAGGTTATGCTGATTGAATGAATATTTATTTTGTATGCCTTTAATATTGCTGTTAAGAAATGCCTGGTGAAAATTAATATAGGCCGGTGCAGCGCTAACACCTGCAAAAGCAAATAAATTGTCGTTTAACCGGCGGTTTAATTGTATGCCAACCGGCACTGCAATTACAGTTGCATTGCCGACTCTGAAAAAACTAAAGCTTGTTGAAATGCCACTGTATTTTGTGAAAAACCATTTTTTATTATTAAAGCCGCTGTCGTTAATATTAATTGTACGGTTAAACAATGGCCTTTGCATAAAATTATTAGAACTGAATATCGGCACCTGTGCCATTGATGCAGTTGAGAGAACTATTGCAGCCAATAACAGAATTAAACGCATATATACAATATTAAGCCATGTAAAAATAAGTTATTTGCAATAGCAGTATAATAATAAAAACACAAGCTTTTCTTTTTTGCAATTTTTTCTCAAACAGAATTTGCTGTTTAGTTCGCCGCATCGCATTTTTGATTATGCGATTTTTTCTTTTTTCCTGTGTACTTATCATTTTAATTACTGCATGTAATAAACCTCAGTCTTTTGAATACCGCGGCATGCAAAATTTAAAGGTTGACAGCATTGGGCTTGTCAATAGTAAGATAAGCCTTGAGCTTGTTTACTTCAATCCAAACAATTTTGGTGTTGATCTGCGCAATGTGAACTGTGATATTTATATCAATCAAAATTACATGGGAAGATATATGCTGGATACACTCATGCATATAGCCAAACGCAGTGAATTCATTATTCCATCATCCATGAATGTTGATATGAAAAATGTTTTTAAAAATGCCATAGACACTTTTCTTTCAAGAGAAGTGCTGGTTGAAATAAAAGGTTCAACAAGAGTTGGTAAACATGGCATTTTTATTACAGTTCCGTTTACCTATACTGCTATGGAAAAGTTCAGCATATTTTAATTATTCATTTCATAGTAATAGAATAATGATGGTTTATTAGTTGCTTCTTTCTTTTCTATCTGCATAAACATCCTGTGTTATTTATATTTTTTTCCGTTGCATTAAAGTATATCATGCGTTTAACTTTTTTGAATCAGTACAGTGCAGGATAGTTGTACATTTTACAATCAATAGTTTCGTTTTAACAAATTACAAAAATGGAAGAAGGTATCTGTTTTTGAGAATAAGGTTGTCTTGTCTGTCTGCGAATACTTTAACTGGTGCTTATTCTAAGCCTGTTAACCGGGTCTGGAATAATGTTGCCATAATAAAACCAATTGTCAAATATTTTTTAAACATTAAATCATGATTGCTGCTATGCACTTTTTTTATTTTAAAAGACTGCTTCGTCGCATATTGCCTGGTGTTGTTACACTAATGGCTCTGATGGCTACGATACCATGCTTTGCACAACAAAGATCAATCAATGGTAAATTAACGGATGCATCCACCGGGCAACCTGTTCCTAATGCTTCTATAACTATAAAAGGAAGCACGCACGGCACAGTAAGCGATGTACAGGGTAATTTTAGTTTACAGGTTAATAATGCAGATTCTCTTATTATCACTTCTCTTGGTTATTTGCCTCAAACAATTGCTGTGGATAATCAGAATGCTATTAATCTTCAGTTAACACTAAACAATAACCAATTGGACCAGGTGATAGTAGTTGGTTATGGTACGCAAAGAAAGAAAGATGTAACGGGTGCTGTACAAACGGTTGATATGGGAAAGCTGCAGGACCTTCCTGTATCGCAGATTGCACAAAAGCTGCAGGGCAAACTTGCAGGTGTGCAGATCAACCAGAATACGGGACAGCCTGGTAAAGGCATGTCAGTAAGAATACGGGGACAGTTATCTGTTTCTGCAGGCAGCGATCCTTTGTATGTAGTAGATGGTTTCCCTATTGTAGGTAATATAGGTTCACTTAACCCTGATGAAATAGAAAGTATTTCAATTTTAAAAGATGCGGCCTCTACTTCTTTGTATGGTTCCCGCGCTGCCAATGGTGTAGTATTAATTACAACAAAATCGGCAAAGATGGGGCAAACAACCATTGGCGTTAATGCTTATGTGGGTATGCAGGAAGTGCCAAAACATGGCCGTATAAAAATGATGGATGCGGTGGAGTTTGCCCAATTTAAAAAAGAATATTATGAAGATGAAGGCCAGGCGGTACCTGCAGAATTTCAGAACCCTTCTATATATGAAGGCAAGAACAATGACTGGTATGGGGCATTGCTTCAAAAGGCGCCTATCCAAAGTTATAATGTTACCATTGCTACCAGGAATGATAAGCTGAATGCGGCTGTGGTGGCTGGTGTGTTTAACCAGGAAGGCGTGGTGCTGAATACAAAATATCAGCGCTATTCTTTAAGAATGAATTTAGATTATAACATTTCCAAGAAGGTTAAAATAGGGTTTGATCTTGCCCCATCTTATATTTACGATAACCAGCCGCAAACAGATGGCGACCGCGGAACCGGGCTGCTTTTTGATGCCTTGCATACATGGCCGGTTATGCCTATCTATGATGAAAACGGCGAGCTAACAAAGTATAATCAATTCCCGGCAAGCACAGGTAATATTTATGCATATCCAAACTGGGTGCGTGCATCCACTGAAATTACGGATGAAACAAGATTTATCAACCTGCTCAGTAATGCATACGCGCAGTATGAACCCATAAAGGGGCTGGTATTAAAGTCAAGCATGAACGTGCAGTATATCGGAACCAAATACTTCTATTTTAATCCGTCAACAGCAACGTATGCTATTAATGTACCCATTCCCACAACAGCAGTATCAAGAAGGTTTAACCAGGATGAAGTTACCTGGCTGAATGAAAACCTGGCTACTTATACAAGGGATATTCATGATCATCATTTTGAATTGCTCGCAGGGTTTACCAACCAAAAATATAATTACAGTACAACTGTTATCAGGGCTGATACTTATCCCGACGACAGGATTAATACCATTCAAAGCGCTGTAAATATTTCGAGAGGTGGTAGTACTTATAATGATCTACAGGATTGGACATTGTCTTCATTTCTTTCAAGGTTAACATATAACTATAAGGGCAAATACCTGCTTACTGCTGCCATACGCAGTGATGGTTCTTCCCGTTTTGGTGCTAACAACCGCTGGGGTACATTCCCTTCTGTATCTGCCGGCTGGATTATGTCTGATGAAAATTTCTTTAGTAACATACGACCAATCTCTTTTGCAAAAATCCGCGCCAGCTATGGTGTAATCGGAAACAATAATATTGGTAACTATACACAGTATGCTTTGGTGAATAATACAGTTAATTCTGTTTTTAATGATAATGTGGCCACAGGTGCAGCAGTTACATCGCTTGCTAACAGTAATCTTGGATGGGAAACTACCAAAGCATATGATGCCGGTATTGACCTGGGTCTCTTCCACGACAGGATACAGTTTACGTATGATTATTATTTAAAGCATACAACCAATCTTTTGTATAGCGTGCAGGTACCGCAGGAATCAGGCTTTGGTAATTTCAATGATAATATAGGCGAGATAAAATTCTGGGGCCATGAGTTTTCTGTTACCACAAGAAATACAGTTGGCAAATTCCAGTGGACTACCAATGCTAATATTTCTTTCAACAGGAATAAGGTATTGGAATTAGCTGATGGTATTGACCGCGTATATGGATCATTTAATGTTACAGAAGTGGGCCAGCCATTTGGTGTGTTTTACGGTATGCAAAAGTTAGGGCATTATGAAAATGAAAAAGACCTTGAAAGCTCTCCCATCATACCAGGCCGCTCTACTGTTGGAAGCATTAAATTAAAAGACGTGAATGGCGACGGCGTGATTACTTATGGCGGCGACCAGGATGACCGCACTATCATTGGATCACCATTCCCTAAATTTATTTACGGTATTACCAACACTATCAACTACCGCAATTTTGATTTCTCAGTTGTAGCATCAGGTTCTTATGGCAACCAGTTATATATGCGCCATCTGTACAGCCTTGCTAACCTTGATGGTGTATTCAATATGGTTGAAAGAGTAAAAGACCGCTGGCGTTCCGAAGAAAATCCGGGTGATGGATTTTTTGGAACTACTGTTGGCGGCGGTAATGTTACAGGCGTGGAAAGAGACTGGGCAAACAGCCAGTTTGTAGGCAATGCATCTTTCTTCACCATTAAAAATATTACGCTGGGATATACAGTTGGTTTTAAAAGTAAATCTATTAGATCTGCAAGGATATATGCTTCTGTTCAGCAGGTATATGTGTTTACAAATTACTGGGGAGGCCCCAATCCTGAAACAAGTTTCACCAACGATAACTTAAGCCAGGGTATAGACTTGTCAAGTTTCCCTATCCCACGTACTTATACGTTAGGTGTTAATGTAAATTTCTAAACAGCTTTACAGAACAATCTTTTCAATTTTAATGCTTATCAAGATGAAAAATAAAATGTATATAATATTATTGCTCGGTACAGTAATAATGTTTGGCAGTTGTAAAAAATTTCTGGATATAGTACCTGAAACTTCATTAAGCTCGGCTACTTTTTTCAAAACAGAATCAGATTTTGCACAGGCTGTAAATGCTGCTTATGCCCCATTGCGCTCCATTGCAAACAATAATGCCTGGGTATTGGAAGAATTGCACTCTGATAACACTTACTATGCCCGCAACACTTTATTCGGTGCAGTGGATAATACAGAGAATGTAGCAGATTTTGCAGTGCCTACTTCAGATGGTATAACCACCAATACAAGAGTGCGTGATTTGTACCGCCAGGAATACCAGATAATTTCCCGTACAAACCAGATCCTTGCTTCAATAGATGAGGTTGATTTTGATGCGGCCTCCAAAAGTAACCTTAAAGGACAGGCTTTATATTTAAGGGCTTACGCTTATTTTGAACTGGTACGTTTATTTGGTAAAGTGCCGCTTCATTTAACGCCGGTTACCAACAGGGAAGAAGCAGCTTTGCCCTTATCTTCCGTTGATTCTATTTACGACCAGATTAAAAAAGATGCAAGCGAAGCTGTAACACTGCTGCCCGTTAAATCCAAGCAGGAAGCAGGCCGGGCCACTTCAGGCGCTGCCGCAACTTTGCTCGCAAATGTTTATATCGAGCTTAAAGACTGGGCTTCCGCAGAAGGCTTATTAAAAACGATTGTACAAAGTGGTGAGTATAAATTGATGGATGATTATAATGATGCATTTTCAAATTCATCTTCCAATAAAAATAATATTGAGTCAGTTTTTGAAGTGCAGTTTAAAGAAGGCTCGGACGGATATAATGGAAACTTTATGTATTCATTTTTGCCACGTCCTATGCTGGCTGAAGAAGTAGAAACCATTACGCATGTTTCTAACCCGCAACCGCTTTCAGAAGAAGGTAATAATATTCCTACGCCGGATATTATCGCTGCCTACGAAGAAGGCGATAAAAGAGAGGACGCTTCTATAGCGTACATAACACTAAGCACATCATTACGCGACAATAAAGTTTATCCTTACATAAAAAAATATGCAAAGGAGCATGCGTTGCAGGGCAATACAGGAACTGACTGGCCGGTTTACCGTTACGCAGAAGTATTACTGTTTTTAGCAGAGGCATTGAATGAAGGCAACAAACCTGCTGAGGCTGCGACTTACCTCAACATGGTTCGTACGCGTGCCGGTTTAAAAGCAACAACAGCCGCATCACAATCCGATATGCGTGATGCTATATTCAATGAAAGAAGGGTTGAACTTGCATTTGAAAATAAACGATGGTTCGATCTGGTAAGAACAGGCCGTATGAAAGATGTAATAACAGCATACGGGCAAAGGGTTGTGGGTAACCCGCTGGATTATTATTATCCTTCAGGTGCTAAACCGCCAAGCAATGCATTTACTATATTGGATACAGTTTATCCGTTGCCTGCTGAAGAAGCGGCCTTAACTCCTTATTTTTAAATTTTATGAATAGATAAAGCATAAATAAATAGTTTTAAAGCCGCTAACATATAATCTAACGATAATAGTTACCGGCTTTAAATTTTTTTTCATTGATGTAGAAATTTTATTACATGAACAAAAAGAACAATTTTTTCGTACGACTTTTTCCAGCAGTTTTTGGATTAATTTTTTTGGCAACAACGGGCTGTAACCAAACTGAATCGCATCAGGAAAGTTCAGATCCCAAATTAGCCAAGTTGAAAATTCCTGAAGGCTTTCATGCAGAGCGCCTGTATAATCCTTCAGATAACAATGAAGGCTCATGGGTGGCTATGACATTTGATGATAAGGGACGCATTATTGCCTGTGATCAATACGGCTATCTCTACCGCATTACAGTGCCGCCCATCGGCGCAGATACGGCTGCCAATAAAATGAAGGTTGACAGGCTGGAAATTAATGTGCCGGGCGATACTTCTCATGCACGTATAAAAATGGGCTTAGCCCATGGCTTGTTATGGGCATATAACAGCTTATATGTGGTGGTAAATGATGAAGGCCAAAAAGACAGCGTTACCAGGCCCAGTGGTTTATACCGCCTGCAGGATACCAACGGCGATGATGAATTTGACAAGATTACTATGATGAAACGTTTATACGGTAATGGTGAACATGGCCCGCATAGTATAATCTTATCGCCTGATAAAAAATCTTTGTATGTGATAGCAGGCAATTTTACTGACCTGCCTGAAATGGATAACTACTATCTTCCCAAAACCTGGAAGAATGATAACTTATTGCCTTTACTGCTCGATCCAAACGGGTTTGGCAACGACCGCCAGCCGCCTGGCGGCTGGATTGCCAAAACGGATTCTGTTGGGTCACGCTGGGAGCTTTTCAGTTCAGGTTTCCGCAATCCCTTTGATATAGCTTTTAATGAAGACGGTGAATTGTTCACTTATGATTCTGATATGGAGTGGGATATGGGGCTTCCCTGGTACAGGCCCACACGTATTTGCCATGTAACCAGTGGTTCAGAATTTGGCTACCGCGAAAACAATGGCAAATGGTCACCTTCCTATCCTGATAATGTTCCCGCTATACTGAATATTGGCCCCGGTTCGCCCACCAATGTTATGAGTGGAATGAATACGCGTTTCCCCGAAAAGTACCGCAGGGGATTATTTGCGTTTGACTGGAGCTATGGCATTATTTATCACATAGG
>JAEWJV010000348.1 GCA_023386395.1 Bacteroidota bacterium | reverse complement strand
GCCCTGCTCGAAAACCTGCAGCGTGAAGATTTGAATGCCATTGAAATTGGCCTTAGCTATAAGCGCATGATGGATGAACTTAATTACACGCAGGAGCAGGTGGCCGAAAGAATGGGGAAGGAGAGAAGCACGGTTACCAATTATATCCGTTTGCTTAAACTTCCGCCAGATATCCAGGTGGCTGTTCGCAACGGGGAATTAAGCATGGGCCATGCAAGGGCCTTAATTAATATTGATACGGTTGATAAGCAGCTTTACCTGTTCAGCGAAATAAAAAATAAACAGCTTAGCGTAAGGCAAACCGAAGAGCTGGTGCGCAAACTTTACCGTGGTGATGCAAAGCCTGTTAAATCTCCCGGAAAATCAAATCTTAACGATGCTTACAAACGTATAGAAGATAATTTAGCCTCTTATTTCTCAACAAAAGTTACGCTTAAGCACAACTCAAATGGAAAAGGCAACATCGTTATTGAATACTATTCCGGCGATGAGCTTAATAAGATTCTTGAGTTGCTGCATACACAGGCGGATTAACATGCGTTTATTCCGTTGCTTCATATTACTTCTCTTTACTTCTGTTATTTCTTTTGTTGCTATTGCCCAAAAGCCGGATAGCGCCATCAAAGTAAATAATGGAAAAGAGATTTTGCTGGATACATTAAAGCCTGAAAAGAAAGACAGTGCTGTTGTTGAAGCAAAAAAAGATTCCATACCCGTAAAAAAGAAACACGATCCGCATATTGCCACCCGCCGCTCTGCCATTATTCCCGGATGGGGCCAGGCATATAACCGTGAGTATTGGAAAATACCCATTGTGTATGGCGCACTGGCAGTGCCGGCAAGTTTATTTGCTTACAATAACAAATGGTACCAGCGCACAAAAGAAGCATACAATATATTGGTAAATGGCGGCGACACTTCCAAAATTTATCCTGACCTGAAAAATATCGATGCTTCCTATATACAATCGTTCCGCAACCAGTTCAGGAAAGACAGGGATTATTCCGCTTTATTCTTTTTACTGGTTTGGGGTTTGAATGTAGTGGATGCCACCGTGTTTGGCCATTTAAAAGATTTTGATGTAAGCGACGATTTAAGCATGCACGTGCAACCCGATTATAATATCATTACCAAAACACCTGCCTTATCGGTTGCCCTCAATTTTAAAATAAAACAGCCTAAGATGCTGCCTTCATCGTTTTAAAATTTCGGAGAAAATTTTTAACTGTCAGTTTCCGGCCAATTATCGTGTGGCGTTACAGTTAGCTGGTCTCGGTTTTTTCGGAAGCCACGTCCTTGTACTCATATTTTCATGGCGGCTATAAACCGCGGGGATTTATGTTTGGGTAGTTGATTACTGTAAGTTTCCAGGCAATAAAAGCAGCGGTGGCAAGCCTGTGAAAAGTTTAATGACGGAATGAAATTAGATAAGCAGAATAACTAACTAACGGTAAGCAAACGCGAAAATTATTTTTTTTTATTAAAGACTTTTTCAAAATGGCATTCGTAATCTATGGAAAATAAAAGGCTATAGTTTGCTGAACATATTTGAAATGGCAATCAGTATCGCTTGCGCGGAGTTAATTCTTTTATGGGTGGAGATGAGGTTCTGATAGCATTAAATACACAGCTGTTATATGGTGAACGCCAGGTGTGTTAAGTTTTAACTATTGCAGATTATTTTAAGTGCTGCAATTTTGCCAATGATATTTCCGTATAATCTTTAATAATTAAGTCCGCATCATGCAAATCTTCTGCTGTATGCGTTGTTGTTAATGCCACAACCTTCATGTCGGCGGCCTTTGCCGACTGAATGCCGGCCAGCGAATCTTCAAACGCAACACATTCCGATGGAACGGCATTTACAGATATTGCAGCTTTTAAAAATATTTCAGGATGTGGCTTGCCTGTTTTTATCTGGGTTGAATCAATTACAGTAAGAAAATAATTTCTTATCGGTATGTGCTCAAACATAAAATTAATGTTGGGAATGATGCCTGATGTTGCCACCGCTTTCGGAATTTTTGCTTTTTCGAGTTCGCTTAAAAAATCAACGAGGCCTTCAACAGGTTTTATATGCGGCGCATATAACTCACGGTATAAGCCTTCTTTTTCATTGGTATATTCTTCAATTTTTTCCGGGCTTAATGTGCTGTTGAAAACATAATCAAAAATCTCACGGTTAACCCTTCCGTTGATATGCTGTTTATATTCTTCAAGTGAAAAGGGTTTGCCGATTTTCTGATAAAATTCTCTGAATGCCTGTATGTGATAAGCGTTATTATCTATTAGTGTTCCGTCTAAATCAAATATTACTGCCTGTGGAAACATAGTTTTTGTTCTAAATATTTTTTGGAAAGCCTGGAACTTTCCAAAAGCTGTTCTTTATATTTTATGGTTCATGGCATCGTTAAATGCCTTGCTTTTATTTTTAGCAATGCTTAACGGCTGCCAGTTTTCATTTTTTATCAGCTTACCAATATAAACAATCTGCCCAATATGACTGCCGTAATGATCTATCTGTCTTATTATAGCATCAATAACTA
>JAEWJV010000298.1 GCA_023386395.1 Bacteroidota bacterium | reverse complement strand
ACTAATGATGGCCCATTCAACCCGTATGCACCGCCGAAAATACCGGATAAAAAACCACAAATAAAAAGCCACAGCATATTGTCTTCTTTCAGCAGTTTCACCTGCTTAACAAAAAGCGTATATAAAGAATACAAAATAAGAAGCACGCCAAGACCTGTTTTAATTAAAAACTCATTTCCGTAAATAAGCACAGCAATGCCAATAGGTATTCCGGGTATAGCAAAAAGAATCAGCCATTTCGCGCTGTAAAAATGTATCTTCTTATGATCTTGTATTACGACTATGAGCGCGATAACAATAGATAACATGACAGATAACGGCACTGCAACATTTGCAGGAAGAAAAAGCAACAGCAACGGAACCGCGATTAAAGATTCTCCAAAACCCAATGTAGAGCGTACAAGTGAAGCAATAAAACTTATAATAAGAACAAAAATGGTGGTGCAAGGCATTTTTACTATTTAAAACATTTGCTTAATGTTTTGTATAATTTTTGTTTAAAACGATATTATCAATACATCTTGGCAAATTAATTACAGAAAGATCACATAACCATTGCCGGTGAAACGGGATGGGCAAACAGCTTAACCGGGATGAGCCTATTTTAGCAATGCCTGTTTAGTTTTCAGCAATTAAAATGCTTAACTTTGTTATATGTCAACAATAACTTTAAAAACAATGAAAAGGGCTACTACCGTTTCCCGCTCTACGATTCGCAAAGCAGTGGAAGCTGCCTATGCCAAGCCCTTGAGTGAAGTAAAAGCTCCCCTTGTTGTTGCAAGGGTTACAAAAAAAAATGTGCCTAAGCACATTGCCAAATCCTCATAAATCCAAATGGCTTCCCAACCAGGCTATAACGATTTCGTATTTATAAATTGCCCTTTTGATGATCATTACATGCCTTTGCTGCATGCTATTGTTTTTACCGTTTACCGTTGTGGTTTTTTCCCGCAATGTGCTTTGGGTGATGAAGATAGCAGCACGGGCCGCCTTGATAAGATTGTAAATATTATTGAGAATTGCAAATATGCCATTCATGACCTTTCAAGAACAGAAATAAACCCATCTTCCGGGTTTCCCAGGTTTAATATGCCGTTTGAGCTCGGCATTTTTTTCGGCGCAAAAAGATTTGGTAATAAAACACAACGTTCAAAAGTAGCCTTGATCTTTGAACGTAATAAATACAGTTACCAGCAATATATTTCGGACCTGAATGGTGTTGATATTAAAGCACATGGTAACGATATACCACACATCATTCAAAGTATAAGAAACTGGTTGCGTACGGCTTCAAGGAGGGTTACAATCCCGGG
Source organism: Bacteroidota bacterium (assembly GCA_023386395.1). Taxonomy (GTDB): domain Bacteria; phylum Bacteroidota; class Bacteroidia; order Chitinophagales; family Chitinophagaceae; genus Parafilimonas. Next base: position 3,202 of record JAEWJV010000298.1, on the reverse strand, counting down.
CCATAATATACTAATTGAAGAATATAAAGAATTTGCTGCCAGATTACCAGGCATTGTAGCCAAAGCGGGCCTCAACATCAGGGATATTCCTTTCAACGATTTTTGCCAGATAGTAGAAGAAGCTGTTCGCGAAAAAATAAAAAAGTAAACTTTAATTCGCGAAGATGTATTCCCCGCTTTCCATAATTAAAACAACTTCTTAATTTGCCGCAAACTTTCAGTTATGTATCCCACAGCGCAGGTTCAGCATCTTGAAAAAGTTTCGAGAGCATTTCTTAAAAATGCCGCATCAGCAAAAGATATTGATGAGCTCAGAAAAGCATTGCGCTTTCATGAATACCGCTATTATGTTTTAAGTGATCCGCTTGTTTCAGATACCGAATACGACCAGCTTTATAAACAGCTTGAAGCATTGGAAAAAGAATATCCCGAACTCGTTACCAAAAATTCTCCCACACAGCGTGTAGGCAGCAGTTTGATTTTAAATGCGGCTTTTCCAACCGTGCAGCATCTAGTGCCCATGCTTAGTTTGGATAATAGTTATAATGAAGAAGACCTTATAGATTTCGACCGCAAGGCGCGGGAAAATACCGGCCTCGATATAATTGAATATTGCGTAGAGCCAAAGTTTGACGGCGCCAGTATTTCGCTGCTTTATGAAGATGATGAATTAAGCCGCGGCGTTACACGCGGTAATGGTGAGGAAGGCGAAGAAATCACAACCAACATTAAACAGGTGCGTTCCATTCCTTTGTCGGCGGCATTTTCTGAATATAACATTCAAACGGCTGAAATACGCGGCGAAGTATTGATGAGCAAAAAATCGTTTGCAAAATATAATACGCAAATGGAAGAAGAAGGCTTGCCTGTGTTGGCTAACCCGCGCAATGCAGCCAGCGGCAGTTTACGCATTAAGGATCCTAAGCTCGTTGCCAAAAGAAACCTCGAAGCATTTTTGTATCATGTGAGTTATTATACCACGCTGGAAGGGAAAAAAGTTTCAGACGAAAAAGATCACTCCAAAGAAAATATTTCTAAAAACGAAGCACCTTTTATAACACATAGCGAATCGCTGAAGATGTTGTGGAACCTCGGTTTCCGCAGCCCTGAAAAAGAGAAAAAAGTAGTAAAAGGGATTGATAAGGTAATTGAATATTGCCGCGAATTTGAAGCCGGCCGCGATGATTTACCTTATGAAATTGACGGCATGGTGATAAAGGTGAATGACCTTGCCCTGCAGGATAAACTGGGTATGACATCGCATCATCCGCGCTGGGCCATTGCTTTTAAATTCAAGGCAAGACAGGGCACTACAAAACTCATTGGTGTTGAATTTAATGTTGGCAGAACGGGCGCTGTAACACCCGTAGCCAAACTTGAACCGGTATTTATTGGCGGCGTTACGGTATCAAGCATTTCCATGCATAACGAAGAATACATTAAAGAAAAAGATTTGCGCATCGGCGATACTGTTTTGGTGGAGAGGGCAGGCGATGTGATTCCGCAAATTGTAAAATCAATACCTGAAGTTAGAACAGGCCACGAAAAGATTATTCATTATCCAAAAAAATGTCCTGTTTGTAACAGTGAATTATTTAAGGAGGAAGGCGAAGCTGTATGGCGTTGCATCAATATAGAATGCCCGGCACAGGTGGTTGAAAAGATCATACATTTTGTGAGCAAGGATGCTATGGATATAAAACATTTTGGCGCAGCCAATGTGATGAAGTTTTTTGAACTGGGGTTATTAAAAGACATCCCGGGTATTTATACGCTGGACTTTGAAGCCATCAGCAAACTCGAAGGTTTTGGAAAGAAGTCCATCGATAATTTGCAAAAGGCCATTGAAGATTCCAAGAAGCAGCCTTTGCACCGTTTGGTGTATGCATTGGGCATCCGCTATGTTGGTGAAACAACTGCCAAAACTTTAGCCAATGCGGTTAAAGAGATATATGATTTTGAAAAAATGAGCATTGAAGAATTGCAGCAACTGGAAGATATTGGTATTAAAGTGGCGACAAGTATTTATGGATTTTTTCAAAACGATGATAACCTGCAAATATTAAAACGGTTGCAGGATTTGGGCTTGAACCTGAAGAATAGTAAGAAACAATCATCTGCTGAAAAAAATACGCTCCAGGAACAAAGCTTTTTGTTTACGGGAACTTTAAACAAGCTTAAACGAACCGAAGCCGAGGAATTGGTGGAAAAACACGGCGGCAAAATCGTTAGCGGTGTTAGCAGTAAACTTAATTATCTTGTAGTAGGCGAAGATGCCGGCAGCAAACTGGAGAAAGCTAAAAAAATCAATACCATAAAAATCATCAGCGAAGATGAATTTCTTGCATTGCTTGAATAACCATGACTTCTATGAACTTCTTAAAAAAATATAAAACCATTCTTATTTACGGCATTTCGCTGGCACTGCTCATCGTTTTTTTAAGATTGATAGAATATGAGCTGATTATTTTAAATAATAGTTTCCAGTTTTATGCCGGCAGTATTGCATTGTTGTTTACCATCCTGGGCATTTGGCTGGCAACAAAACTCATCAAACCAAAAACTAAAATTGAAGTTGTAGAAAAAAAGGTTTTTATCAACCAAATGCAACCATTTGTTATTAATGAAAAAGCATTGGCCAAAACTGAAATAAGTACAAGGGAACTGGAAGTGCTGCAGTTAATGGCAAAGGGTTTAAGTAACCAGGAAATTGCCAACACGCTTTTTGTTTCGGTAAGCACTATAAAAACACATATCAGCAATGTTTTTTTTAAGCTGGAAGCATCGCGCCGTATGCAGGCTGTGGAAAAGGCAAAAAATTTAGGATTGATACCCTGAGCCAACTCATGCTTAAGTAGTAAAGTGAGCATTTAACCTGAAATCATCCTAAAGTATGAGCCGGTTTTATGCTTTTTAAAACAGCTTGCAGCCATTAATCATTAAAACTATTGTTATGAAAAAACTCATTCTTATTCCCGGCATTATAGGCGGTGTAATTGCCTCACTCACTTTAATTATAGGAACGGTGCATTGCTACAATACCGGCAAGTTTGAAGGCAACATGCTGGTTGGTTATACGGCCATGATACTTGCCTTCTCCATGATTTTTGTTGCTGTAAAAACCTATCGCGATAAATACAATAACGGCGTTATTACGTTTGGGAAGGCGTTTAAAACAGGTTTGCTTATAGCGCTTGTAACC
>JAEWJV010000285.1 GCA_023386395.1 Bacteroidota bacterium | reverse complement strand
TTCGCCCACACCCGCGCATAAGCAGCCAGGTGATAGATCTGTTCGCACTCCTGCATGGCTTCATGCATTGAGGCAACATCAGTAATATCTCCCTTAAAAATTTTTATGTTTGAATGCTGTAAAACCGGGGTATTCACATCCCGGCATAAAGCATGTATAATATTTCCATCACCGGCAAGCTTTTTAGCAAGGTTATTTCCAACGTAACCGGTGGCGCCTGTTATAAAAATTTTCATCAATCAATTGTTCTGAATAAAATACTGAGCTTGAAAAAAAGCAGCATTATTATTGTTGCCTTGCTGCAAGGATAAGCAAGTAATTGACTACCGAAAAATTTTTATTATGAAAAATTTTATATAAAAAATATTTTCACTGCTTACTAAATAAGCCTAAAGTATATAGGATTGAAAAAATTTATATGGGCTGTAAATCTTTATTTTTGCGGCTTACGAAAGGAAATTTTTGCATGAAGAAGATAGAACTTGAAATTGTTGCATTATCGCATAGCATTACACAAACGCATTCGTATGCAGTTGTTTTGGGTGAAGTAAATGGATTGCGGCGTTTGCCCATTGTTATTGGCGGTTTTGAAGCCCAGGCTATCGCCGTTGCACTTGAGCGCATGCAGCCCAGCCGCCCGCTTACACACGACCTTATGAAAAATTTTATGTATGCCTTTAATATAGAGTTGATGGAAATAGTGATCAACGATTTGCAGGAAGGCATTTTTTATTCAAAGCTTGTTTGCGTAAATGAACATGATACCATTGAGATCGACAGCCGCACCAGTGATGCTTTAGCGCTTGCCGTGCGGTTTGGATGCCCCATTTATACCTATGAAAATATACTGGAAAATGCAGGCATTTTAATGGAAGATGAAGCCCGGCAAAAAAAATCTGACATTACCGTTGAAGATCCCGCCGCTTCCACCGGTGACAAAGATTTAAGCAGGATGAGCCTGGAAGACCTGCAGAAATTGCTCTCGGAAGTTCTGGAACACGAAGATTACATCCGCGCTATTGAAATAAGGGATGAAATAAACAAGCGCAAGTAATATTCAATTTATTGTTTTGATAGTTTTTCCCAATTGCAAAATAAATCTCGGCCTAAGCATTATTGGCAAAAGAAGCGACGGGTATCATAACCTTGAAACCGTTTTTTATCCCCTGCCTTTTTATGATGTGCTGGAAGTAATTCATCATCCTCATCAAAATGAGGATTGCACATTATTAACTTCAGGAATTGAAATTGAAGGAGCGGCTGAAACCAATCTCTGTGTAAAAGCATACCGGCTTTTAAAACACGATTTTCCACAATTGCCTTCTGTAAAAATCCATCTTCATAAAACCATTCCCACAGGTGCAGGACTGGGTGGCGGCAGTGCCGATGGCGCTTTTATGCTGATGCTTTTGAATGATAAATTCAAACTGCATCTCACAGAAGAAAAACTATTGCAATATGCGCTGATGCTTGGCAGCGATTGCTCCTTCTTTATTATCAACAAACCTTCTTTTGCTGAACAACGCGGCGAGGTAATACAGCCGGTTCAGCTTAATTTATCGGGATATTATTTAATGCTGATTAACCCCCGCATTCACGTAAACACAGGCTGGGCATTTTCGCAGGTTAATTATTCCCAAAATAATATCAGGAACATTATTGAACAGCCCATGGAAAACTGGCAGGGAAAACTGGAAAACGCTTTTGAAAAACCTGTTTTTGAAAAATACCCCGAGGTCAAAACAATTAAAGACCTGCTTCTTAAAAACGGCGCATTGTTTGCTTCAATGAGTGGAAGCGGCAGCAGCGTATATGGCATTTTCAGCAATCCGGCCAATGTTAACAGCAGTATGTTCCCGCCGCATTATTTTGTAAAGCAAATAGTTCTATAACAATCACTTTGTGCTTATTTTAATATTTGTGTATTTATTACACTATGCATACTTTCGTTAATAAGCCTCTGAGAAGCACAGCATAGCTTGTATTTATTAAATCTTTAAATTTTATTCGTTGGAAACTGGACAGCAAAACAATGACAAACAGCAAAATGCTGTTTCCATAAATAACCCGGATGAAAGCCTTTCCGCCCCGAAAGCAGTAAAAAAATCAGCGGAGAAAAAGGCAAAATCTGCCCGGCCTGAAAAGGCTGCCATACAGGCCACAGGCACTAAGCCCAAAGCTGCAGCCAAGAAGCCAACTTCAAAAAAGGCTTCAACTGTTGCAACCAAAGAGAAAGCGCTTAAAAAAGCAGCTAAACCAATTAAAAAAACGGCTGCAACAAAAATAATTTTTCAGCTAAAATTTCATACTAAACCCGGCCAATTACTTTTTGTTACGGGCGATCATCCAATATTCGGCAATGAAAATATTGCAGATGCGCTGCCGCTGCAATTTCTTAATGAAGAAACCTGGGCTGCTTCTGTTGACATAGGTGCAGCATCTGTGCCTGAACAGGGTATTCAGTACAATTATATTTTAAAGAATGAAGATGGCTCGGTTATGTACGATTGGGGCAATGAAAAAAAACTCATGCCCGGGTTATTTAAATATGAAGAAGTATTAATTGCCGATTCGTGGAATTTTGCCGGTTATTACGACAATGCATTTTATACCGAACCTTTTCAAAATGTATTGCTGAAAAACAACCATAGTGAAATAAAAATTAAAGAACCCAGGAAATTTACACACCAGTTCAGGATAAAGGCGCCCTTATTAAAAAAAGGCGAAACCGTTTGCCTCTTAGGCTCTGCCGGAGAAACAGGAAATTGGACGGCAGAAACTCCTGTTTTATTAAGCAGAAAAGCAGGCGAAGATTTTCACGGCGTTTCACTTGATCTTGCCAAAGTTGGTTTCCCGCTTATATATAAATATGGCGTTTACGATACCATTAATAAAAAATTCCTTCGTTATGAAGATGGCAAAAACCGTATACTCTTCCAGGCGCATGCGGCGGCTAAAAACAAAATAAGCATCGTTAACGACGGGTTTATTATTCTGCCCGATAATACCTGGAAAGGCGCCGGCGTTTCCATACCGGTATTTAG
>JAEWJV010000273.1 GCA_023386395.1 Bacteroidota bacterium | reverse complement strand
GGTGTGGATACAACATGGCAGCGCATTGGTGCAATAAATATTGAGCAGCAGGTTGATGCAATCATTAAAAACTTTCAGTTTGGACATCCTGAAAATTCTGTTGATGCATTGGTGGGTTTATATAAATCAATTGAGCAATTGCCCGATGGCTACTGGAAGCATAAAAAACTGGAAGAAGTAAAACAATTGCTGGTTGAATGCTGCGGCATTTATGCAGAAGCTACCACCAATAATGAGTTTGGCGTACAGCAGCAAAAATTTATTGTAAGGTTTGTGGTGAATAAGCGGCTGAATACAAATGCTACATTGAAAAATATAAAGCTGCTTGCGTTCGATTCTGTTCTCAATACAAATCTTGCTACCAACACAAATCTTAGTTTTTCCCGCAGTTTTACGGTGGAAGATAATATGCCGGTTTCACAGCCTTACTGGCTTGAATATGGCATTGACAGCATTGGAAGTTTTACAGTAAAAAATCAAACCCTCATTGGCAAAGCGCAAAACGATGCAGCATACGCGGCGAGTTTTACTTTCAACATAAACGGAATAGATATAACAATAGATAAGCCCGTTCAATACAGGTTTGTAAATCCTGCCCGGGGCGAATTATATGAGCCGTTTATGGTAATAAACCCTTTGAGCATTGCGGTGAGGCCCTCTGTTGTTTTAACCAATATTAAACGAAATAATGTGGCGTTTAAAAATGATAACGTATATGCCCAGGTGAAATCATACGTTGAAGCGCCCCACTCAAAACTGAAGTTATTTTTTGTGCAGGATAAGGATTCTGTTTTTATAAAAGATACAACGGTTGATCTTGAATACAATCAAACATACGATTTCAGCTTCTCGTTATCCAGATATTACAACAAACAAAAAGGCGAACCTTCTGTTGCGGTTGAGGTTAATATCAATAATCAGCCTGAATCTTATAACGGCGACCTGCATTCCATTCAATACGAGCATATTCCATACATACATTATTATGCAACAGATAAAATTCATGTGGTAAATGAAGAAGTAAAAACAGTGGGCAAACGCATTGGATACATTCCCGGCGCCGGTGATAAATTGCCGCAGAGCCTGCAGCAATTGGGTTATGAAGTAAAGATGCTTTCTGCAAATGATATTACAACATCAAACTTAAAACAGTTTGATGCTGTAATAACCGGCGTGCGTGCTTACAACATTCACGAATGGCTGAATGAAAAATATGGTGTGCTGATGAACTATATTAAAAACGGCGGCAACCTGATTGTACAATACAATACCAACAACCAGATTGGAACGGTGAAAGCCAATATCGGCCCGTATAATTTTACCATCAGCCGCACGAGGGTTACGGAAGAAATTTCACCCGTGCATATTTTATTGCCTAATAATCCCACGCTTAATTATCCCAATAAAATTACCAGCGCAGATTTTAATAACTGGATACAGGAACGCAGCACGTATCATGCAGAACAGTTTGATGAACATTACCAGGCGCCGCTTGGCATGCACGATGTGAATGAACCGGAAAGTAACGGCGGCCTCATTATTGCCAAATATGGTAAGGGCAATTTTGTATATGCAGGCATTGTATTTTTCAGGGAGTTGCCTGCCGGCGTTGATGGCGCTTACAGGTTAATGGCAAATTTAATTGCGCTGCCAAAAGGTGAGTGAGGCAAAAGGTTCGAAGATTTTATAAGGCAACAAGGGTTTGCTAAAACAGCGAAAAGACTGTAAAAAACAGCGAAATATCTTTATAAAACAGCGAAAAGTATCAGGAAAACAGCGAGAATAATCAAAAAAACAGCAAAAAATTGGAATAAAACAGCGAGGATAATTAAACAAACAGCGAAAAGAAAGGGTTAAACAGCGAAAATCCCCCATCTGGCGCAAGTTTGCCGCTTAGCCTTTGAGCATAGCGTACTTGTGCTTTGCAACTTAAAAGAAAGTAAACCCGCACAAGTACCCCATATACAAAGCAAATCCAGCATATAATCTTTCACAGGAATAAGTATTGATTTCAGTATATCACCTTCTTCACTTGCTCTTATTAATTTTTCATAGCATCTTTGCCGGGTTCAGTCATGCTGCAAATCTTTCTGATTTTAAAATGCAGCTTCAAAACAATAACCATACATGCATTCACGAAGGAAAATTGGTTTTTTAATGCTCATCATCATTGGTGTTGTAATTGGCTTTGTCATTAAAAACGTAAAGATTGGCCTGATCATCGGGCTTATACTCGGTCTTTTTGCAGGCAGCCTGGGCAGCAAAACCAAAGAATAGGTTTGTTTTAATAATTGCCAATTCCTTATTTTCACTGTACAAAATCAATTGCATGAGTCATCCGCTTTTCCGTACAAAAAAGATTGACAAAATTTTGCACGACGCCAAAACGATGGCCGACGATCACCATGGCGGTACAGGCCTAAAGCGGGTGCTTACCATGCGCGACCTTACTTTTTTTGGTATTGCAGCAATCATAGGCGCCGGTAGTTTCAGCAGTTTGGGCATGGCGATTTTTTCAGGCGGGCCAGGCGTTGTAGTGCTCTTTATTATTTGCGGCATCGCCTGCGGCTTTACGGCTTTATGCTATTCTGAATTTGCCAGCCGCATACCTGTTGCCGGCAGCGCTTACACATATGCCTATGCATCCTTTGGTGAATTATTTGCCTGGATAATAGGCTGGGCATTGATTATGGAATACTCCATCGGTAATATTTATGTAGCCTTTTCATGGAGCGATTATTTTACCAGTTTTCTTCATAAAATAAATATTCATATTCCCGATTATTTAACCTGCAGCTACCGGGAAGCGCATAATATAGCTATTGCTTTTGCAAACAACCCGGGCCAGGCAGCAACCGGCTCAACAAACGAATTACTGAATGCATGGAATACAGCCCCGGTAGTAGCGGGTTTAAGAATAATATTCGATCTGCCCGCGATCGTCATTAACCTCCTGATAACCTGCCTGGTGTATCGCGGTATAAAAGAAAGCCGCAATTTCAGCAATGCAATGGTGGTGCTTAAACTCTCTATTGTTTTGCTCGTGATTATAGTGGGCGGTTATATGATATTTCATGATGACCTGACTGCCAACTGGCATCCTGTAAACAGCGAAGGCGTAAAGGCATTTATGCCGAATGGTTTTAGCGGCGTGATGGCTGCTGTGAGCGGCGTGTTCTTTGCCTACATTGGTTTTGATGCCGTAAGTGTGCTGGCCGAAGAAAGTAAAAATCCGCAACGTGATTTGCCCCGCGGTATGATACTCTCTTTAATTATCTGCACAACCATTTATATCGTGCTGGCCCTGGTGCTTACCGGAACGGTAGTGTATTCAAAGTTTGAAAATGTGGGTGATCCGCTGGCTTATATTTTTGAACCGCAAAACCTTAATATTGGCTGGATGCAGATGCTTGTTGCAATATGTGCCGTAATTGCCATGACGAGTGTATTGCTTGTATTCCAGATGGGCCAGCCAAGGATTTGGATGAGCATGAGCCACGATGGTTTACTGCCGCCGGTATTTCAAAGAATACATC
>JAEWJV010000218.1 GCA_023386395.1 Bacteroidota bacterium | reverse complement strand
ATATCTGCCTGGCTATACCCTGCCTGCCTGAAAACATTTGGATAGACACCGGAATAAAAAGCGCTTTTTTCCGTGTTTGATTTTTGAGCAAATAAAAAATTCGTAAACAAAACAAAGAGGCATAGCATAAACAAGCCAGCTTTTTGGTTGTTCCTGCATTTTCTCAAGTACTTTACCTGTATCATGGAATACATATATTAAAACCGGTGATTAAAATTGTCAATATTACAATTATTCGAATTTATGAAGTTTTGCTGCACACGCCCTTTGCTGTTCACATGTTATGACTTGCCGCTATCTTTTTTGACTATGTAATATTTCTTCCTGTTATTTTTTTATTTACTGATGCAGGTTCATTTTATTTCGCAATCAGCATATATATCCTCCCTGCCTGCGTTGGAATATCATAAACAAAAGTCTGCTTCAAATCAGGCGGCGTTATTATGGCCTTGTCTGAAATAATTGGCGCAGGTGTTTTTTCCACTTTGTAAAACGGATTGGCATTGTCTCCGGATGCGTTTTTCAATGCACCGCCCTCCAGCTTCATTTCGTTCGGCACCCTTAACCGAAGGTTTCCGCCCAACGTTGATTTAATAACGGCTTTCATCACTTTCCCATCTTTCCATTCCATACTTATCAGTTCAAAGCCGCCTCTTGCACGTAACCCGCTAATGCTGCCTGCTGATTGCCATACATCGGGTAATGCAGGTAATAATTGCAAGTCGCCGTCTTCACTTTGCATAAGCATTTCTGTGATGCCGGAAGTACAACCGAAATTGCCATCAATCTGGAATGGCGCATGTGCATCAAACAAATTATTATAAGTACCACCGCCTCCTTCATTGGTGCCCACGGGCGTAAGCTGGTTTTGAATCAATTTATAGGCATGGTTGCCATCGAGCATTTTAGCCCACCAGTTTACTTTCCAGCCCATACTCCAGCCGGTAGAAACATCGCCACGCTGTAACAGCGTGTTTTTTGCGGCGCTGTATAATTCTGGCGTGCGGTAAGGAGAGATTTGATTAGACGGAAATAATCCATACAAATGTGAAATATGCCGGTGCTTATCCTTCGGATCATCCACATCATCCAGCCATTCCTGTAACTGGCTGTATCGGCCCACATGCATTGGTGCAAGACGGCTGCGTTTTTGTTGTAACGTATCAGCAAAAGCCTGATCCCTGTTCAGAATTTTTGCAGCTTCTATAGCATTGGAAAAAACATCGAAAACTATCTGGTTCGTCATGGTTACACCGGCGTCAATGGAAGAACCGTCATGAGCGGCGGGTGCATTTTCAGGCGATTCATCGGGACAAATAACCAGCCAGCGATATTTGGGATGTTCCATTAAATAATCTGCATAGAACATGGCCGCGCCCTTCAAAGCAGTATAAACAGATTCAAGGTATTTTTTATCGCCGTTATATAAATAATGCTCCCATAAATGCTGGCTGAGCCATCCGCCGCCATTTGGCCATAACCCCCAAAAAGCGCCGTCAACGCCGCCGTTTATCCGCCAGATATCCGTATTGTGATGCGCCATCCATCCACGGGTACCATACATATCCCTGGCAGTTTTTTCGCCGGTAAGGGCAAGTTCTTTTACCATTTTAATCAAGGGCTCATGCATTTGGGGCAGGTTGGTTTTTTCAGCCGGCCAATAATTCATTTCTGTATTGATATTGATGGTGTATTTGCTATCCCAGGGCGGATACATTTTATTATTCCAGATGCCCTGCAATGTTGCAGGCTGGCCACCCGGCTGTGATGATGAGATCAATAAATAACGTCCGTATTGATAGTAAAGCGTTACAAACTGCGGATCATTTACCGAATTAAAATTCTTTAATCTTTCATCAGTGGGAAGCTTTGCAGCATCCGTAACACCAAGATCAAGCTTAACGCGGTTAAAGAATTTCTGATAGGCCGAAATATGCGTTTTCAGCATATCATCATATTCTTTTGGAAAAGCTTTATCAAGATAAGATGATGCCCTTGCATTTTCATCGCCACCCAAATCATTATAGTTATTAAAGTTAGTGGCAATGGAAATATAAATGGTGGCTGCATTGGCGTTGCTTACAACCAGTGATGTATCAGTTGATGAAACCGTGCCGCCTTCTGTTTTAATACGGGCAATACCCTTGAATTTCACCATGCCTTTCACACCTTCATGATCAACGGTGGTACCGGCGATGGTTAATTCTTTTGCAGCTGTTGTTTTTATTTGTGCACCCGGCTGCGGGGTTGAATAACAGGCACCGAATGAAAGGCTGCCGGGCTTACTGGCTGTTAAGTGCACTACAATCACACGGTCAGGGAAAGAAGCAATCACTTGCCTTGTATAAGTAACATCGCCCACTTTATAAGAAGTTTTGGCGATTGCTTTTTCAAGATCAAGTTCACGGTAATAATCCGAATATTTTTCGTGACCATTGAAGCTGAGATGCAACTCGCCTACCGGTTCAAACATTTGGCCATGCGATTTTTTGCTGATGATAACCCTGTCTGCCAGTTTCTCTGCCTGTTTTTGCTTTCCTTCAAAAACAAGCTTTCGTATTTCTGCCAGGGAATCGAAAGCCAGCGGGTTATCATTGCGGTTAGGACTGCCGCTCCAAACAGTGCCTTCGTTCAACTGAATGGTTTCTGTATCCACGTTCCCATAAACCATGGCGGCCTGGAATCCATTGCCTACGGGCAGTGCATTTTCCCAAACGTTGCCGGATGGCTGGTTGTACCAGAGTTTCAAATCTGAGTTTGATTGTGAATAGCAAGCTATAGTTACGAAATATAAAAAAGAAAATAAGATTTGCTTCATGGCTGTATGTTGCTTAATGATTGTTTACTTCCATGCGGAAGCCTCATTCTATACGTGCAATCGGTTACGAAAATAAGACTCTGTACTCCTTCATCAAAATCAAATACGACAACTTTTATGAATTTGTAGATGAAATTTCATTTTTATCCTTTATAAAAGAACTATCCGGAATAAAGGGCAATCAAAACGCATCCGCAGACAATGATTATTATAGAAGACACACTTATTCAAAGAGAAAGCACATTAAAGCAAATGCCGCAGTTGTAAGCGGTATCATATCTTTAAGTTTAATGAGAACGGCCATCACCCCTGTCGTTATACATCATTACATCAAGATTATTAACCGGTCTTTCCAGTTCAAAAGGTATGGGCATTTTGCTGAACTGCTGAAAATACAACAGGCAGGCATCTTTCCATAAAACGGCATTCGCACACTGGATACGCAATTTGCGCTGCACTTCGAGGAAGCGGGTGCTGTCAACATAAACGCCAGCCTTGTCCCACACCTTTTGAAATGAACGAACCTGGTTAACACCTTCGTCATACCTGTAGCATAGCTCATCCCATAAACTACGGCTACTTTTTACTTTATAATCCCAGGGAAGATGATGAAACCACAATAAATATTTTTCAGGACAAGTATTTACATTATTAAACTGTGAAGCCAGTGGCTCATGATACTGGCTCACGGCGTCGCTGCCGGTTTTGGTACGGTCGAAGCCAATACCATCGCTGCTTGCCTTGTGATAATATGGCGGCGTCCAATCTGCCCGCATACCTTTTGGCGCCCACCAGGGCCCAGGCCCATAATGACCGTTTGCCGACATGATATGGTGCAGGCCGGGAGGCGTCATAAAATTTACCGCAGCTTCACGGCTATCGAGCATCATTTGTTTTACCGGTGCGAGAAAGTTGGCAGACCAGTCCGCGTCATAATTAGCTTCACCCAATTTTGAAGATTGAGCACTGTAAAAAGTGAGCTTCAGCCATTCATCGGCTATCTGTTCGCTTTTCAGGTTTACGTTCCATGCCAGCCGCCCAAAAGCATACCAGTTGGCTTGGTTAAACTGGTGGCCACACCAATTGGTATTTAACCCCACATTGGCCACGCCCGCCATAGCGGTATATTTTTGCGGGTAAATACTGCCATCTGTGCAACGCGCCACCGTGCTGCCTTCGCCCTGCTGGTAAGTATCGCTTTGTAAAACTTCTTCCCACATAGTTGATAAAAACACTAAGTATTTATCGTGTCCGAGATATTCCATGGTTACCTGTAATTCAGGCATCACGGATGTTTTCTTCATGGCTCCGAATAAAGGGCTGAAAGGCTCTCTAGGCTGAAAATCTACCGGGCCATTTTTAACCTGTATGATCACATTATCCCTAAACTGCCCGTCGAGCGGCATAAACTCATTATAGGCCTGCTTTGCACGGTCTTTATCATTCGGGCTGTACACGAATGCCCGCCACATTACAATGCCGCCGTATGGTTTCAAAGCATCGGCAAGCAAATTGGCGCCATCGGCATGGGTACGGCCAAAATCCTGCGGGCCTGGCTGGCCTTCGCTGCTGGCTTTCACGAGAAAGCCTCCAAAATCCGGCACATAACTATAGATTTCTTTTACCTTATCATTCCACCATTTAATTACTTCTGTGTCTAAGGGGTCTGATGTTTTTAATTTACCCAGTATAGAAGGAGAAGAAAAGTTTACAGAGAGATACACTTTAATGCCGTACGGACGCAATATGTCGGCAATAGCCTTTACCCTTTTAAGGTATTCCGGTGTAATTATTTTAGGTGAGGCATTTACGTTATTCAGCACAGAAGCATTGATGCCAATGGATGCATTTGCCCTCGCATATTCCTGCCAAAGCTTTTTATCATTTCCTGTAACGGTTAACGAATCCGGGCCCTTCCGCCAGAAAATAGAATTGCCTGCATAACCTCTTTCCACCGAACCATTAGGATTATCCCAGTGATTTAAAATACGGATTTGATACGAAGGTTTTTCAGCTTCGCCTGTAATAGCCTCTCCCGTTTGCTGGCGGCGCAACAATTCATATACACCATACAAAATACCCCTCTCTGTTGCAGCAAGCACTTCGTTTTTACCTAACCGGAAACCATCATCTTTCAAGGCTTTCTCTTTTTTTATGGCAAGGGTTACAGAAACATTTGATTCACCCTGCCAGCCATTCTGTAATTCCTGCCTGGCAATAGCTAACGTGGGAGAATTTTTTGAACAAACAACGGTTACAGGCCTGGCTTTTTTATCGCGCAGCCAGAGTTGGTGGCCGTCTTCCTGCGCCAGGCCGGCAATCACCATAAAGAGAAAAAAAACATTAAAAACTATTTTCACCTGCGTAATTTATGTCATTAAAATCTATTTGGTAAGCCCTGCCTTTATCTGTGTAAATGAATGTGGCGGAAATGTATAGGTGAGCTTGTTTCCGTTAAACTTTGCCTCTTTTGTTACAGGAGTATATTGCGCTTGTTTGGCAAAATCAAACGGAGCTTTCAGATCATCACCGTTCACGATGCTTGCTTCAGCTTTACCGGAAAAATTACCTGTTGCGCTTATAACATCTGCAGTAATGGCTTTATCCTGGTGCCGGTTTATAACATTCACCACGATTGTGTTTGTTTCCTTTGAATATACAGCTGTTACATCGAGATAAGGTATGTTTTTATATTGTGCGGAGCTAAAAGTATCACAGGACACATAGG
>JAEWJV010000191.1 GCA_023386395.1 Bacteroidota bacterium | reverse complement strand
AAATACGCATCGCAAAAGCCTCCTGGAAAAATTTGAAGTAAAGAATACTGCGGCACTTATAGGCAAAGCCATTAAAAGCGGCGTTTTATAGAAGGCCTTTATAAAACATTTGCATTTGCCTGTTGCCAACAATCCATAACCTACATTGGCTCAAACACAGGTACGGCGGGGTCATCAACCGTTCCATAATTATCATCAATCTTGAAATTGAGAATGTTGCCTGTTGAATACATATACCTGCTTTGCTTGTTGTAATATTTAAAACTCAAAGAACCTGATTCATCAGCAGCACCTTTTATCAAAATATAAAAAACGGGCGCGGCGCTGTCTCTTTCAACATAAACACCAATGCCGCGGCATTCATCATCAATAAATGCAGCCATTTCATCCCCAGCGCTTACATTTTGTTTTAAACTGCCGGAAACAGCTACCACTGCCGTCATGCTGTAAGCAAAGGCAGATGCATCTGCTGCCTGCCAGTTGGGCGCAGGATATTGTTTTTGTGTATTGTCATTATTGTTATTGCCGGGCTTGTCGCCGCTTTTAGAGCAACTGCCCAATATGCTACATAAAGTAATTGCCAGCAGCAAAAATAATTTACCGTATCTCATAAAATACCTTTTTGAAACATAACAAGCTATTGCATGAGCAGCCTGTTACGAATTAATGTGT
Source organism: Bacteroidota bacterium (assembly GCA_023386395.1). Lineage (GTDB taxonomy): Bacteria > Bacteroidota > Bacteroidia > Chitinophagales > Chitinophagaceae > Parafilimonas. Next base: position 3,618 of record JAEWJV010000191.1, on the reverse strand, counting down.
TCTAAAAATTAATATTTAATCTGTTGTGTTTAAAATTTTATGAAGTACTTATTAAAAAATGTTCTTAACACGTCATGTCGAGGTAACGGGACATCTCTGCATATTATAAATTCCAAATAAAGCAGGGATTTACAAATAGGATGTATTTATCACTATGGCATCTGTGATGCCTCGCATTCTCTTATCATCGAAATGATGATTCAATCTTCTTCTATAGATTTTAATAGTACAACACTTTAATATTTAATGACCTTGTAACTGTATGGCTTGCCATCTATCCAAACATTCACCAGGTAAACACCTGCCGCACAGCTATGCCCGTCAGCACCGCTGCCATTCCATTGTAACTGGTAATGACCATTGCTCATTACCTGCCTGCCGGTATTCATTATTAATTTACCTGCAAGGCTATATATTGAAACATGTACCTCATGCGATGATGTGGCTTCTGACGGCGGAACATCAACCGAAATATTTATATTACTGTGGAAAGGATTGGGATAAGCGCTGATGAAAGTCTTATTCGCTCTCATCTGTATAACAAACGGCTTGTCCAGGCTGCCTAAACGGTCGTTAGTATTATAAGATAACTGTATGTCAGAAACAGCTATTGTTTTATTGTTCCGTTCAAGCGTAAAATAAATCCCCTCCCCTCTTTCAGCAGCTATATTAAAAAAGAGCGCATAGCTTTTTGTTACCGGGTTAATAACAGGTTTTGCTTTTCCTCTTTCACCGCTTAATGAATGCGCAATAACTATATCGCCGGGCAATAATTTATGAGCATTATTCAGTAAAGCCACCACCGTCATATTGCCGGCATAACTGCTGTTACTGCTTACCGGTGTTTCCAGCGTGTTGATGATACCATTGCTCACAGCGCCTGTTCTTAACCCATCGAGCGGGTCAACATTAGCCGGGTAATAGAAGCCGGTATCACTTGCATTTTTTCTGTAAAACATATATCCTCTGCCCGGTTCAAGATAGCCGAGGCTGCCTATCCACCCGTTCTGTTCATCATACATGCTGAAACCGGTTTGCGATTTTATAACATCGCCTCCTGTTGCATTATAACCTGCCAGGGCCTGCTTTACACTTAAGGTTATACCGGGCAGATAACTGATATAGCTCCACCTTCCGCCTTTTAATGGTATAGAAGCGTTGTCAACATTTATGGCTGCGCCTGAAATGCTCAGCGTTTGAGCATTTGCCGTGCTAAGCATGTACATGGAAGTATTGTTGAATGACGGAAGCGTTCCAATCCATCCTTGTGCTGATGAAAATTGATCAAAACCTATATCATTATGCTTTACTATATCGCCGGATGACCATTGCCCGTTCATCAATGTTGCATTCACATCTGCAAAATCTGAACCGGCAACATTATAGGATATCCAGTTCCATCCTTTATTCAATTCAATATCCTGGAATATCATTTCCTTTCCATCAAAAATTACAGGATCGGATGAACTGCCTGTTATAGCATCGTTTTTAAATTCTATCGTTTGCGATGGTATGGCCTGGTATGTTTTTCCTGTGGCTGCTTCCCATATCCTGAACTCTACATTATTTGCTGTAACCTCGTTGTTGTATACAGTTAAGAAAGCATACCACAGATCGTTGGTTGCATTATACGTGTTATTGGTAACGCCCACGCATTTACCGTTGATGAATGCTGCAAGCATATCATTTGTGTTGGCAGAAAACACATCGTTGATGCGAACCTTTCCATATACAGCCATATTATATTTATAGGAGCCGGGATCAACAGACCAACCCGGTTGTTTGCCTTTTACCGCAAGGTTCACAGACAAGCCATTCACCTGGCCATCATTATTCCTTGCATATACAACTTCATTATATGCACCGATATTGGTGTGCTCATTTACAGTGAAAGTTATCTTCTGTTTTCCTGCTGCTTCTATTACGCCTGATGTGATATCTGCGGTAAGCCATTTTGGAAGATTATCAAGCGTGAAGTTTTGTACAATGCCACTCTTGTTTGTTATATATGATTCAAACTGTAACGAAGCATCTATATCTTTTGTAAGATTAAGTTCATCATCACTCCACTTTAAAGGGTTCTGATCAATATAAGCCGTCCATGTTATGGGTGAAAGCAGGTAGTTACCGTTTTTATCAGATACATCTTTCACCTTAAATGTTACAACCGTTTTATCAATAGCCTGCTTTGTTTCGGTAAGACTGATGATGAGCGCATCATTGTTCACAACATAATCAAATGAAAGATCTGCCACCGGGCCCCTGTCTTTTACAGGCGCCATATCATCGCTTACCGTACTTTCTTTTCTTTCGGCATAAACCGTAACGCCCGTGTTGGCTGACTGGTCAAATAAAGTGGAATCCGTTTCAATAATGCCCGTATTACTTGTGTAATATTTTTCGAAAGGATAATATGTCATCAGGCCCAGCTCATTGCCCTGCAGTTTTGTATTATTGTTATTGTTGATAATAGCCTGGCTGAGATAAGAATTCCATATCCTGAATTCATCAATGTTACCATTGAAATAACGGTCGAATGTTGTTATGTTGATAGAATCTTTATCCTGGAAAGGCCTTGCACCAAGATAAGTATAAGGCGCTGCCAAACCGCCAAGGGCATTCGCATCAAAATACTTTTGCATTTCACCATCCACATATAATTGTGCTGTGCCTGAAACATGGTTTACGGCAACTGCAACGCTGTGCCAGTTATTATCGAGATAATTTTTATCGGCATGCACTTCAAAGCCATTATTTCTAAAAGTAAGTTTACTGTTTTCAAAGCCGAGGAAGAACGTATTCAATGACCCGCCTCCATCTGTGCCATCTCCCTTTCCGCTGGCGGCAAGCGCAGCGTGTGTCTGGCCCGGTGCAGCTTTAAACCACAATTCAATTGTATAATCCATTGATGAAGTGACCGGTGCATACGCTGTATTTATCTTCAAATAACCTTTGCCTGCAAATGCTATTGCTTTGCCCGCCGGCGTATTCCAGTTGCCCGTAAGCACAGCATTGGAACCACGTGCTTTATCATAAACAATCGTGCCTTTGCCTTCGTTCATCGGGTAATAACCAAGCAGGCTGTTTTCAGCGCCGGATAATATGGCGTGGCTGTTCAACTGCAATTCAACTGAAGTAAGCGTTTTCGTCCATATTCTCGCTTCGTGCATATTACCTTTAAAGTAATTGCCCTGCATGCTGATGCTCTTGCCAAATTCAAAATTACCGGTGCCTGTGTAAGCGCTGACAGCAACATCGTTTATAACCTGTATAAAATTGTAAAAAGCTGAAACCTTTTTGGTTGAATCATTATACACTAATGCAACATGCGACCATAAGCCGGGCGTTACCACCGCTGCATCACTGGTTATTTTTTTAGCGCCAACGATCAGCTCTATATGATTATCCGCAGTTATTGCAAGCTCCAGTGAATTATTGGCTGCACCCTGGCTGAAAACAGTTCCGTCTTCTCCTGCTGCCGGCAATATCCATGCTTCAACAGTAATATTTTTACCGGCGAGATTCTTTGAAAATTCTGTGCTTAAATGATCGTTTGCACCATCGAGCTTAACGGATACAGAGTTGTCTGACTTTGCGCCATTGCGTATGCCTGTAACC